>NZ_BSQC01000009.1:0-270715 GCF_030268145.1 Brucella sp. NBRC 12950 | reverse complement strand
CCAGCCTTCCTCCAGGAGCTTCAGGCCAATCGCACGGCCAATCTGTCCGGTTCCCCCTATAATGAATGCCTGCTTTGCCACGTTGTTCTCCGCAAATTAGGTTGGTTTCGGATACAGTAACAACAGCAGCTTGGCACCGAAAGGTCTACAACCTGCCAGTCTGCAATCCACCCTCTGGCAGACATCCTACCAGGGACGCAAAATCTGATCAGACCGTTGAGTGCGCGCGAATTTTAAGCCTCAACAGTTAACGGCGCAAATTTTTAGGGAGTGCTTTTGCTTTTGATTCGAAGTCAAGAACGCGCACCCGTCGACCATTCCAGATTGCCAGTCAAGATTCTCTGTTCCAGTTCACATTGGTAAAAACATGACGTCATTCATTTAAAAAAGGCATACGGAGGTTGCGCGTCGGATTGAACTCACACTGTAACATCCACGACGAACGTTTCTTCTTTACAAATGGTGATCAGTATTTACCATCTCGTAGAATTCCTTTCTTCTCGAAGACTTACGCCACAGGGAAGTGTTGAAGCAATTCGAAACAAGGACCACACGCCGACAGTTTTCAATCTTGATAATGCTTTCACAATGGATGATTGCAAACTCCAAGCAGATAAGCGGATTTAAAAACATGGTCATTAACGATCTTTTTAAAGAAGAGTCAGCAGATGGCGTTGTACTGAAATCCGTTGTTCAACGGCATAGAAAAGACAGGCCATCGATAGAATTTTATTATGAATTTTCAGGTGTTCACGCGGATGAAGTTGACAGTTCCGCCGATCCATTCGCCGCAGCGTGCCTTATCAAGTCTATGCGGGCCAATGAGCCATTGGAGATCGGGCCATCGATTTCGAACAGGTTGCATGTTATGTTGCCACGAATTCGTGATATTTATCACTCGTGGTGGCCCGATCTTTTCAAGCGCATCGACATTCATACAACGCCTCGATTAGAACCGGCTCCGACCCCTAGGAATACTATGGGCACTACTTTTTCAGGTGGGGTGGATTCGTTCTATAGCCTTCTGAAACATCATCGTGACGGAAGCGCCATCGGGCGGCCTCTTACCCATATTGTGTTTATGCGCGGAGTTGAGACGCCAATCGAGAGAGCCAAAGGCGTCGAGGGGTCAGAGGAATGGGTAAGAGCTGTAGCCGAAAACCTGGGCGTCCGCCCAGTTTTTGGCGCTACCAATGTGCGAACGCATATTATGACCAATTGGGAGAAGTACGATCACGGAAGCGCGCTGGCCTCCATTGCCTTGTGCTTGTCACCAATTTTGGGATTCATGTGCATCCCGTCTGCATTCTCGTACAGGCACCTTGTGCCACACGGAAGCTCTCCTCTGACGGATGAGATGTTTTCTACCGATCGCATGTATATTTTTCACGACGGTTCCGAGGTCACAAGAGCCGAAAAAGTGGAGTCTATCGTTAGCTGGAACAAGGATCTGGCGCTTCGTTATCTGAGAGTATGTCTTGGGAATTTTGGTGGGGCCTATAATTGCGGGCGCTGCCGCAAATGCGTTCGCACGGCCATTCCTTTGCATGTCATGGGTGTCGCCCAGGGGTCCGATATTTTCCAATATAAGGGGACCGATCATTGGGCGGGCTTCCTTGCCAAGGATCATCTCGAACTATTGCATGAGAATTATGATTTTGCTCGACGGCGCGGAGGAAGCCCCGAGATTGTGGAGATGCTGGACCTCGCTATTCGTCAGCGCCGCTTCGAACAAGCCGTTGACGAATTGAGATCAATCGCCTTCGTCGGTGAAGGTGACCTGAACCGATAGAAGGGGTCAGAACACGATCAGTCAAATTCGTACGTTTTAGTCGAACGAGAAGATAGTGACTTGGGATGTCTTTGGCATTACCGGCCTGCTTGCAGCGAAGATAAACTTAACGCACGGCAGAGTATTCTCGCTTTTCTCCTTCCTTGGCGATAGCTGAATGACATATGTCTGCTTTTGGAAAAAGCTGAAGTTGAATCGATACGTCCAAAATAAGGCGCGTTCCAGTGGTTCCGCAGCGACCAACTGAACGAACGATCACTCGACTCCACCTCATGGCGGACAATAAGGATTACCACCAGACAGACGCTGCCCTTTGGTTCACGACGTCTATTCCATTGATCGAGATTGCGTAAGTGCTGTTCAACTTCGTGACCTGACCGCCCTTCCCACACCGATCCTTATACTCACCCAGTCTGCCATATTGAGATTTGTGACTTCATCATCGCCGCCGGGACTGATTAAATGCACGGCTTCGGGCTGTCGGATGGCGTGAGAAACAAGGCCGCGCGGCGTGACAGACGAGCAGAAAGGCTCTGCATCGCGCTCTTGTTGTAAGCAGCCCTGGGTCACCCAGGATGTAACGATCGGAAGCATCTGTTTGCAGGGTCCAATCGAAGCCTAGGAGTTGGTCGCGTATAATCTTATAGCCCCGATGGAGAGACCTCTACCTCTCAGGCTTGGCCGAGTTGGTCGCGGAAGATGAAGGGGATTCCAACGCCGGTCGGAGCGAGAAGAGCATCGAGAATAGACCATGCGTCATACGCAGCACGCGGGGGTCTGAAACACTTCGCCGATGCCAGCGACCTCGATGTCCGCGACATCGAGGTCGACGGTCGCGCCGGTGACCGGGCTGGTCGGGTACGGACCGAAACTGTGTAGGAAGGTTTTCGTCATAGGGCTAGCGCTCGCTGCAAATCATCATGTTCGAATGCACTGGCCATACGGTTGATCTCGGCTGACCGCGCACCGACCGCCTTCGCAGTATCGCGCCATGTCGCCGTGGCGGTCGCGACTTCCTTAATGATCCCGCGGGCCTGGGCGAGCGTGAGGGCGAAGAACTGGGCAGCTTCTTCCAGCAGATCAAGGGAGCAGGTGCCTTCATCAAGATCTATGTTGGTCGTCAGGACGCGCGCCTTGACATCAGTAGGCACTGGATTGAGATCATAGGCAGGGGATAACGACCAGCCGGCTTTGCCGAGCCACAGAAAGCCGTGATTTCTCAGGTGGTCATCAACGTTTGAAATCAGCACATTGAAGGCGACGCGGCGATAAAGCGCGTGCGCATCAGTCTTTCCCTGCGCGCCGTGTTCGGCCAAGGCGTCTACGATCTCAGGATAGCTTCCGCGCTCGCCGTCCTTTGCGCCCATCATCGCCATTGCGGACAGGAAGGGGATCCGGACAGCACCGTCGCGGTCGAAGCGACGCGAGAGCATGACCTTATTGCCGGCGACGTCGACGAGCTCGTGGCGGGGCGTGACAATGCCGGCTTGTTCAGCCAGTTGCAGAGCGACCTCTTCCCATGTCTCCATGCTGTAGTCGTCGGTTTCCTTAGGAAACTTGGCGATCGAGAGATGGCCATGTTGATCGATAACAGAAGCCTTCGGACGCGCTCCGCCAAGCGAGGAGCCAGGCGCGAAGATGTGTTGAAGGTCGTCGTCGGTTTCCTCATCGCGCAAAATACGTTCCGTGATCTGCAGCAGGTGGCCGAGCTCGATGAGGGCGGGAACGCCGGCACGGATCGGCGCCTGGAATTCCTCGTCGCCTACCCAGCGAAACCGGAGCGCGCCGAGCCGTGTCTCGTCGGCGACGCCAAGCAGATAGTCGCTTTCGAAAAGCGTGCGAACGGACCGGCCATCTCGCTCAGCCATGCGCCTTTCCGAGCGTTGCATGAGCCGTCGGCCCCAGGTGTCGGGTGCTGAATCGCCAATAGAGCCAAATGTTGCTAGGCCCGCGGGTGGGGCGAACGCTCCCCGGCTCAGAGCTAGAGCGGGCTCAAGCGAGAAGCGGTCGGGGTCCTCAAGCCAGGCACGGTCATACTCAAACATGATCGTTTCGGCACCACGGACGCGATTGCTCCGCGCCAAACCGATTGGGCTTGTGCGGCCGTGGAGGTCGAGATGAATTTCAAAATCAGCCATCGCGTGACGATCCCGGCGATCGCTTTGGGTGAGCGTGTTTGGGCAACTCCGCGCGGGCCAGAGCCTGGCCGACGCTGTCGTTACTGATGTCGGCTACTTGGCTTAGCCCATCTAGCAGGCCGAGTGCCTGGAGGACGGCTGCATAGATGCCGATGCTGACATTTGTGTCGCCGGCCTCGATCTTTTGAAGCGTTGAGCGTGAGGTGAAGGCACGTTCGGCAACTACCGCCATAGGTAGGCGGCGACGGCGACGTGCGTCGTGGATGTCTGCGCCCAGTTTGCGCAGCGCGCGCCGCACAGCGGCCGGAGGGTTATGAGGTGTCGGCATTTGCCACCTTCGCACTACAGATTGGTCCGATATGTAGCACGAAGATCACAATATTTCTAGAGGGATGGTCTGGTAGAGAGCTGATTGTTTCGGTGTGATTGGCATGACTTTGAGCAGGTACTTACTATTCGTGTGCTTTGACGACGGCCAAAAAGGCCGGGCCATACCGTTCGAGCTTCGTATCGCCGACACCGGGCACATCAGCCATCTGGGTGCGTGAAACTGGTCGGGCTGTGGCCAGTTCGATCAGTGTTCGATCGTGAAAAATGACGCAAGGCGGCACATTTTGTGAACGCGCGATCTCGAGCCGCTTCTCGCGCAACGCGTCAAACAGCGCCTCATCACGCTCCGAAAGGGCGGATGTTACAGATTTCCTACGCGAAACAGTACCACGCGATGGCTTCGATTTCGGCGGAACACGCAACATAAGCGACTGCTTTGCGCGCAAAAACTGCCTGCCTGTCTCCGAGATCGAAGCTTGCCTTGAACTGGGTGGCGCCGCGGGCAAGCGCTGCGCGGCCAAACAGAGTCGGATCGATCTTCGTGCCAAGACGCGCAAGTTCGTCAGGGGTGCATGCAAAGCGATCACCCGAATATTCGAACGTCAGTTGCGCAAGAAATCGCTGAATCCCACCAACGTGGTCGGGGTCCTGAGGGTTGACGAGAAGATGGCAGTTGACCCAATTGCCTTTGACGGTGTCAAAGGCAAGCCGCAACTCGGCATTGGGAAAAATGAGATCAACCCCGGGAAGACGGCCATCGTGCTCATTCGCCGCTCGAACACGTTCATAGGTATCCAGGAGATAATAGTCAGTCACGCCAAGTGCACGGATTTGTGGCGTCGCGCTTCGATCTTGGAAAGATACTGCTCCCAGGTATCCGCCCCCTTAAACTGATCATTGAGCACTGTACCTGGCGCATGGATATGTGGCTCCCACCGAAGCCAAAGCGAACCTGAATTTCCCACTATTCCCCCCGCAAATTTTCCGTCTTTATACTATCAAAACATGCCTGTTTGGCGGCTTTTCATCCTCGAAGACCAAGAGCGCGCAACCATGCATCGACTTGGCCGAAAGCGTCCTGTTGCCATTGCTCTGGCGTCCGGCCATCGAGAATGTCCGTTTCGGAGACGAACTTCCTGACGCTCGTCGCCCCATAGCCCTCAAGTGTATCGAACTTGTCGGAGATATATTGGTAGCCCTGCGCACCACTCGTTTCCGCCAGAACCGGACGGCATGTTTCTGCTAGCGAGTCGATCCCGTCCGGATAGTTGCGAATGCAGTAGTAGATGTCGTAGGCATCCTTTTGTTTATGTCTGCCATTGAGCGCATATCCCTTCATTGCCAGAAGAGCCGGAATAGAGCATACTGCAACCTCAACACGATTGGTCCCTCCTTGCGGCATGTCTCCGGAAATAGCCACCAACTGATAGAACCGCAAAGCGAGATCGGCGCCGTCCGCCCGTTGAACTGCGAAATCGCTCAGGATGGGAGGACTGTTCTTTACGATTTCTGCATGGCGCGGCATAAGAAAGTCGACCACAATGTCGATCGGAGCCCCTCCATCATCAACCGGAACCTCCCGCACTAGTTGAAAACGTCTGAGTTCCTCGCGCTGTTTGTAGCTGTTACCCATGAGCGCTTCGACCAGGTTCACGTACTCACCATCGCCCAGGGATTCCGCATTAAGACCGAGATCAACGTCGAGGGTGCCCACGTGAGGCATGTCGTCATTGTCGAGAAGCAGCCACGGAACTGCCCCGCCAATCACGGCGAACTTGCCCCTGAAGCTTCCGAGTATCTGCCCAATTTCAACAAGGACACTCTTCACGGCCTTCGTGGTACGGTCCTCATAATCCGCAGCGGATTGTGGATCGGAGGGTACTGTTTTCACCATCTTATGACTTCCTTCCTCAAGTGCTCCGCGGCTTCCCCGCCCCGCTCGCCGGCTATAGATAGATCGAGGTAGGTTTGGACCGCACTTGTGCAGACCACGTCGGGCGCGGGCTCGACGGCGTCATTGAACAAACCGTGCTCTCTCAATACCGTGATCACGACGTTCGATCCCAATGTCGCGGGGGAAAGCTTAAGAGCGTGGCTTAACTTTTCGAGCCCTGCCGCGTCAGCATACAAGTATTGCGCAGGCACACGCCCGTAGGGTGCGAGCCAATGAGCAGCTGAAAAGGATGCGAGCATTGCGCGAGGTGCGCTGTTATTGGCGCTCAGAACGCCTCGCGCGGCGGTATCGAACGATGATCCGTGAAGCGTTGTATAAAATGCCATTCGCTCACCGACAGGGGCTTCGTAAGCGTCGCGCCAGGTATTTAGCAATTTGTCGGGCTGCGACAACCGCAAGCCATCGCCGGTGATCTCCGCCCACTCGCGATCGACGAGTTCGCTACGAACGTTGCTGATGTGGCCGAGGCTTACCTCAGCAACGGTCGCTAGTTCCGCTACACGCCAGGCACGATCAGGCTGACGGAGCAGCACTCGCAGAACCTGCGCTGATTTTGGCTTGAAAATTGACTTGAGGTTACGCTGCACGGCCGGGGGCTTTTCATCGACCAAACGCTCAATGAACACCGTGTCAAAGGAGAGCAATGCATTACCAACCAGGTCAAGATAGCCCACGTCGTATTCGCGACAGAGCGCTTGCGCCTCCGACGAAAGGTATGGCGCGATGAAAACTGGCATCGCTGGAGGATCGAACTCCTCGGCTGCTTTCCGGAGTTGGAGAAGCGCGGCGCGGACGTGCCGGGGTTGCCCGACAGGCTTCACCTCGCAGGCCAAAAGCCGTCGATTTCCATCCAGCGTCAGCACTGCCAAGATATCAACACCGGAGCGAACCGAAGTACGTTCGATCTTTTCGATGCGAATAGCAGGCACACGCTGCAACAACGCACCCATTGCGTCAGCTGCTCGGATTTCTAGGTCATTCATTGGATTGTCCTGTTTCAGCATCTGCTGAAAATGGCATAAATAGTGAAAACTGTCAAAATGAATTTCACTGGAAACGCTCATTTCAGCAAACGATGAAAGCTCGATTTTCACTGAAAGCGCTGCAAGCACCTAAGGGACAAACGACCCAGTGATCGTCATCTGCAAACTATCGTCGCCGTCAGAATCAGAATCGACCCGTTCCATGAGGACGCGGCTGAGCAATCCCGCATCCTCAAGCGCCTCAATATTCGGTAGTTCGCGCAATCTCTCCATGCCGAAGGCGGAAAGAGATTGCCTGGTCGTTACGTAGCTGTAAGGCGCGCCGAGCCGTGTCTCGTCGGCGACGCCAAGCAGATAGTCGCTTTCGGCAAGCGTGCGAACGGACCGGCCATCTCGCTCAGCCATGCGCCTTTCCGAGCGTTGCATGAGCCGTCGGCCCCAGGCGTCGGGTGCTGAATCGCCAATAGAGCCAAATGTTGCTAGGCCCGCGGGTGGGGCGAACGCTCCCCGGCTCAGAGCTAGAGCGGGCTCCAGCGAGAAGCGGTCGGGGTTCTCAAGCCAGGCACGGTCATACTCAAACATGATCGTTTCGGCACCACGGACGCGATTGCTCCGCGCCAAACCGATTGGGCTTGTGCGGCCGTGGAGGTCGAGATGAATTTCAAAATCAGCCATCGCGTGACGATCCCGGCGATCGCTTTGGGTGAGCGTGCTTGGGCAACTCCGCACGGGCCAGAGCCTGGCCGACGCTGTCGTTACTGATGTCGGCTACTTGGCTTAGCCCATCTAGCAGGCCGAGTGCCTGGAGGACGGCTGCATAGATGCCGATGCTGACATTTGTGTCGCCGGCCTCGATCTTTTGAAGCGTTGAGCGTGAGGTGAAGGCACGTTCGGCAACTACCGCCATAGGTAGGCGGCGACGGCGACGTGCGTCGTGGATGTCTGCGCCCAGTTTGCGCAGCGCGCGCCGCACAGCGGCCGGAGGGTCATGAGGTGTCGGCATTTGCCACCTCCGCTCAAAGATCGGTCATGACCTCATAATGCTGCCGAGCGTTGCAGCAGTCATTTCCGACGCCAAAGGGCGGTTGCTTCTCCAGCGCAAAAGTGACGGCGAAGGGTGGAGCCTTCCCGCCGGTGCTATCGAACCCGGCGAGACACCGGCGAGACACCTGAACACGCAATTGCTCGTGAGGTCCGGGAAGAAACGGCCTCACGGTGACCGCATCCACACTTCTTGCCGCATTTAGTGGCAAGGAATTCCGATACCAGTATCCCAACGGAGATCGCGTCGAATATCTGGTAATCCTCTTTGCATGCCGGACAAACGGCGAGACAGGAGGCTTCACCGATCCTGAGACCGTCAGCCTCAAATACACCTCCTTCGACGAAATGCCGAAACTTTCTCTGCCTTATCCTCTGGAGTTACTTTTCCCTCATCTCAGATGAATCACTTTCCCAATTTTGACTGACGGACCGAAGTTAACATCCCGCCGACGGCCTGCATTCAAAGGCTGAGTACAGCTCCGACCTACTGTTCTTGCGTTCACAACATTCATTGTGATGATGGGAACTGCCCGCCCCCAAAATCGAATATGGATTACGCGAGGATTTTGGAACGCAGGCCGCGCATATCATCGATCTTTGGCAGCGCCTTGACCCAGCTCAGCCTCAAGTCTTCGACATGATGAATAGTCGCGGAGGTCTCTTTTGCTAATGAACAAAAACGCAAAGGAAGACCGGCTTCGCGCAGCTTCTCTCAAGTTTCGATCCAATGTATGCGATCGAAGAACGGCGAGAAAAACCTGATATCTCCGGCAGAATTCACCGTTTGGTAAAATGCAAAGTGGCCCGATCCTCGCTGGTGAGCGCCGGTATTTCACAGACAGCACAAAGGAATAGATCCCATACGGCTCTGTCGCGAAATTTTCACTTCTTCTGAGTTGTGTCACTATCGGTTCACGTAATTCAACGAGATGGAAACGGATGACGGTCGATTTTAAAGGTGCTCACTTTCCCAAAGGTGTCATTCTTTACGCTGTACTATGTTCGTAATTCCGTTTCCTATCGTGACCTTCAGGAGACCAAGGCTGAACGTGGGGTAGACTTTGACCATGCAACACTGAACCGTTGGGTTGTTCGTTACGCGCCGCAGATCGCAGAACAGGCACAGAAGCGAAAATGTTGAACGCTTGGCTCATGGCGTGTTGACGAGACCTATATAAAGGTCAAAGGGCAATGGACATATTTATATCGGGCTGTTGATCGTGATGGGCACACGCTTGATGGATAGATTTCACATCAGGTCAGGGTCGCAGCACAACCTTCGCACGGCTTATCAAGCCGTTATCGATGTCTGCAAACGCCTTCGCTCCTTCGGACAGGGCACGCGTTTCAAACCAGTCGAGGCTGCCAAGGTCGCCTGCGATCATCGCGGCGACAGTGTCTCTGAAATCGTCCGGCGTGTAGCAATATGCGCCCGTCAACGTAATCTCCTGCAAGGTGATCTTGCGAACGTCCAGTCCGTCACTTCCCGGAAGCAGGCCGATATGAACGATAACTCCCCCCGGTTCGACCATTTGGCACGCGGCGGCGCGCGTTGACGCGGCTCCGACCGCATCGATGACAAGATCAATGCTGCTCTCTTTCGGAGCCGCACTCTCGCCCGGCACATAAAGGCGAAAACCACCATGCGCCGATATCATCGAATGTCGCACCGGGTTTGTCTCTGCTACAGCGATATCGCGAATACCGAAATGTCGCAGCGCAAGCGCTGCCCCGAGGCCGATTGCTCCGCCGCCAAGCACGACCGCTCTCACCTCATCCAGAGGCGTCATCAGCAAGGCGCAGCCGCGCTTTGCCGCGCGCCAGGAAACGGCTAGCGGTTCGGCGAGTGCTGCTGTCCCCACATCGAAGTTTTCGGGAAGCGGAATGACATTGCTTTCCGGTACCACAACATATTGCGCAAAGGCGCCTTGGCGCGGCTGCATGGAAATGATTTGACGTCGAGAATCCAGATTGGGCCGGCCAAATCGGGCAAATTTGCCATCGGCAGGTGTCACCAGCGGATTGATCGTCACTTTCTGGCCTTTCAACAGGCCATTCATCGCTTCCCCGGAAGCTTCGTGCCCGAGGATGACAGGAGGCAAACGACGAGAATCGTGGCCATGATAGGCATGCACATCTGAACCGCAGATTCCAACAGCGTCGACCCGGACCAGGACTTCGCCTGCAGACGCGACTGGCTCGACCACATCTGTGAATTCAAGCGTATAAGGTGCGGTATATACGAGAGCTTTCATGTTCGGCTTCCTTCTACTTCGCCGTAAACCCGCCATCGACGTGGATCGTCTGTCCTGTAACATAGGCGGACGCCTCGGACGCCAGGAAGACTGCCGTTCCGTAAAGGTCGTCGAGATTGCCGTTTCTGCCGATCGCCGTCTGCGCGGCATTCGCGGCTGCTCGTTGCGGATCGGAAAAAACAGGGTCGGTCAGAGGTGTCGGAAAGAACCCCGGGGCGATTGCGTTGCAGGTTATGCCATGGCGGGACCATTCCTCGGCAACCGCGCGCGTAAGCTGCACGATTCCCCCTTTAGCGGCTCCGTAAGGCGCCGAATTTGAAAATGCGCGCGTGGACTGCAGAGAGGCGATGTTGATTATCCTGCCCCAACCGCGTTCCCGCATGAGGGGAGCGAAACCCTGTGTCAACAGAAACGGCGCCCGAAGATGCAACGCCATATGCAGATCGAAGTCGCCGGCCGATACCTCGGCGAACGGCTTGCGAAGGTTGACACCCGCGGCATTGACCAGAATATCGACCGCGTCGTTGCTCATATTCACATCCGCAACGACGCGGTTAACGTCTTTTGGATCCGCAAGATCTCCGGCGACGGTCTGCACGGGGATGTTCTCGGTCCTCAGAGCTGCCTCCGCTGAGGCCAGATTGGCGATATTGCGCCCGATCAGCACAACGCACGCACCCTGCAACCCCAGAGCTGTGGCGATTGCCAGCCCAATTCCGGAATTGCCACCAGTCACGACGGCGGTTCGGCCGTCGAGATCAAAGAGGTTAGACAATCGTCCCATGCTAGTCTCCCTGCTTCTTGAGGACTTGGTCAGCTTACGCTCTCGACAGGGGCGCCCATGTCGAGATTGTGTCCGGGGAAATACTTGTCCATCCGGACGTCCGCCGTGCGGGCATGAGCCTCCATTCCCTCAAGACGAGAAATGCGCGCCGTTGCGAGAGAGAGCGTCTTGCAAGCGTCACGGTCGGACTTCTGCCAGGTCAGGGGTTTCAGGAACTTGTGGACCGAAAGGCCGGCGGAATACCGAGCGGCGAACTTCGTCGGAAGGATATGATTGGGGCCGGAAGTCTTGTCGCCAAACGCAACCGTCGTTTCCTCTCCGAGGAAAAGCGAGCCGTAGTTGGTAAGCTCCCTCAGCCACCAATCGAGGTCCGAGCAATGCACCTCAAGATGCTCGCTGGCATATTGATCGGAGATCTCGACAAGTTCCTCACGCGTGTCGCACAGGACAACCTCGCCATAGTCACGCCATGCGGCATCCGCTGCGTCCCTTGCAGGCTGCGGCAAGGCATCGATGAGGCCCTGCATCATACGCATGGTTTCATCAGCGATACGTTTTGAGGACGTAAACAACCACGCCGGGCTCTCGTGACCATGCTCTGCCTGGCCGACGAGATCCGTCGCCACAACCATGGGGTCGGCGGTGTCGTCGGCGATCACGGCAACTTCGGACGGACCGGCGAACACATCGATGCCGACTTTGCCGAAAAGCGTCCGTTTGGCTTCGGCGACGAACTTGTTGCCGGGGCCGACGATGATGTCAGCGGGAAGGCCGGTAAAAAGTCCGTAGGCCATGCTGGCAATCGCCTGGACACCACCAAGGGTCATGACGATATCCGCGCCGGCAACCTGCATCGCGTAAAGTACATAGGGATGGATGCCCTCTCCCTTGTACGGCGTCGAGCAGGCGATCACGGTCTTCACTCCCGCTGCCTTTGCCGTCGCCACGGACATGTAAGCCGACGCGATATGGGCATAGCGCCCGGTCGGCACATAGCAACCCGCCACGTTGCATGGCACCAGTTTCTGCCCCGCCGTGAAACCCGGGAGAAGTTCCACGGAAAAGTCCTTGATAGAATCGCGCTGAGCGAGTGCAAAGCGGCGTACCTGGTCGGCAGCGAAAGCGATGTCATCCTTCACAGATTGCGGAACGTTCGCGGTCCTCCGCTCCATCTCCTCGCGCGTCACGATGATATCGCCGGTCCATTTGTCGAGGGATTCGGCATAGTCGCGAACGGCTGCTTCTCCGTCTGCTTCGATGCGGGCGAGCATGGTTGCAACGACGTCGCGTGCCGTGCCGGTTTCGGTTTCCGGTGACTTGCTTGCTTTTTTCAGATAGGTGATTGCCATTTTTCATACCTTCGATGAGGAGCGTTCCGTTTCTTCGAAGAAACGGAAGTAGCCCGGTCGCAATAATGGTTCGGTGGCGGTTGGGGGTTAGTCGATTTTCCCGGCAAAGGCTGCGAGCGCAGGATCGTTGCGGACCATGTGCACGAACTTCGGTTCGATATAGGTTGCGGTATCCGGATTGCTTGCAATCGTACCAACTTCGGTCATGAAGTCGCCGACGGATGAGAACCACGAGTCAAGCTGCGAGTGCCCGTCGTTGCGTTCGAGCAGGTCACTTTGCTCTTGCAGCAAAAAGGTCTGTCGCAGATCAAATTCCGCCTGGGCAGCTTCGTCGGACACTTCGACGCCGCCCTCGGCGTAAAAGGATTTAAGCATGGCCTTCGCATCGTCGGGATGGGCTTTTGACCAGGCAATACCGCGCAGGAAAACTGCGAGGAATTTGGCGACGAGTTCAGGCTTTTCTTCAGCAAAGCCCGGTCTGACGACCAATGCTCCCGGTACGGTCGCACCAGCATCCGCGCCGGAGCAGAGGTAATCCATGCCGGCCCGCTCCTTCAACGTATAGGTGTGCGGCGCCCATACCCCAGCAATGTCGCCGTTATTGCTGATAATCGCCGAGATAACCTGCGCCTGCGCGAGATTGACGAACTCGACGTCAGCGTTGGCGACACCCCATTTGCGCAGGCACGCCCGAGCCGCGTAGTCGGCAGTGGAATTGGTCGTCAAGAGCAGTCTCTTGCCCTTTATCGACGTCGGATCGGCCTTCAGGCCATCTATGACGGTGGAGCGCGCCATAATTGCGTTAGCCTTCGACTCGTCATTCGTCAGGCCAATCGTCAGCAATCCGAACCGGGCAGCGCCCAGGACGGCAGGAACCGAACCGGTGCCTCCAACATCCCAGTCGTTTGCCTGCGCGGCGGCGATCTGCGGAGCGCCCGCCGGGAACGTGACAAAGCTGGCGTCGAGACCCACTTCGCGCCACCAGTCCTTCTCCTTCGCGATGTAGAAGGGAAGCGCCCAGTAAAGGGACGGTTGATAGCTGATCTTGATCGGCTCAAGCTCGGCCGAACGCACTGACGGCGCGGCCATCAGCATCGAGCCCAGCATTACGGCAAGAAGAATTTTCTTCATTCACACATCCTCCGTTTGAGTTGCCAGTTCGCAGCCCGTGCGGTCAGGCGATCTCCATCGCCTTTTCTTCGCGAAGGCTGCGCCATATCCGCGTGCGCAGATGGACGAAACTCTCAAGGTCCATGACGTCCTCGATCTTCTCGTGCGCATCCCAATTTTCGGCTTGCCTTACGGATCGGATATCGATCATTTCCTTTACCCTGCCGGGCTGCCGCGACATGATTGCCACTCGATCGGCAAGGTAGACCGCCTCCTCCACCGCGTGAGTGATGAACATCACGGTACGCGGATTGACGCGCGCCAGCCGAACCAGTTCCTCCTGCATGACGACACGGGTTTGCGCATCGAGCGCGCCGAACGGTTCGTCCATAAGCAAAACATCGGGGTCGAGCACATAGGCCCTGGCGATCGACACACGCTGCTGCATCCCGCCGGAAAGCTGGTGTGGAAAGGCGTTTTCGTAGGCCTGGAGGTTCATCAGGGAAAGCGTGCTTGCGATGCGCGCGTCACGCTCAACCTTAGGCACCTTCTTATTGCGCAAGCCCAGCTCGATGTTCTGACGAACCGTTTTCCATGGCATGAGCGCGAACTGCTGGAACACCACTGCGCGATCCGGGCCGGGGCGGGTTACAGGCTTTCCGTTTACGGAAACCATCCCCGAAGTGGGGAAGTCGAAACCGGCGACAAATCGCAAGCAGGTCGTCTTGCCGCAACCGGACGGGCCGACAACCGCGACAAACTCCTTGTCGGCAATTTCCAGATTGACGTCCTTCAGCGCGACGAAGCCATCCTTCTTGCCGTAGACACGACCGACACCATCAAGGCGGATAATTCCCATTTCCTTCTCCTCCAGAACATTCCGTGCGCTGCAGCCAAGTGCACTGGCCGCCTAAGTCGCAACGCCGTAACTTAACCAGGCTGTCCCCGGCCTCGCAGAATGCGAGCCTCGATCCCACGGAGCAGGATGTCGATCGCAATGCCGACAAGCCCGATTGCGATCATTCCAGACATAACCGTGGTAGTTGAAAGGTTTCCCTGCCCTTGAACCATCATGTACCCCACACCGGTGGATGCCACGATGAGTTCCGCACCTACGAGAGACTGCCAACCAAGCCCTGCGGATACGCGTAAGCCGGCAATGATCGACGGCACTGACGATGGAAACAGGACTTCCATGATCGTCCGTGAATCCGGTGTTCCGAGCATACGGGCGGCTTCAATCAACCGCGGATCCACGAACTTCGCACCGCGATAGGCGTTGATCAGGCAAGGTGGAAAAGCGCCTGCGAAGATGATCATGATCGGGCCACCAATACCGGTCCCGAACCAGAGGGCGGCGAATGGCACCCACGCTATCGGCGCAATGAAGCGCACGGCGTCGAAGAGCGGTGTAACGATATCGTCCAATAGCCTGAACCAACCCATCATCAGGCCAAGCGGAATGCCGACCAGCGCCGCCAGACCAAAGCCATATGCAAACCGTTCAAAGCTTGCACCGAGATGCTGCAAGAGGGTTCCGCCCGCAAACCGTGTGTGCAGCAGGAAGCCGAAGCGTTCAGCTACGGCTGCCGGCGATGGCAGAAAGAGTGGCGAAGTCAGTCCAGAGACCGATAGAAACGTCCAAAGTGCAAAGAAGGCGAAGAGGCCTGCGAAGCCAAGAAGAAAGCTTTGCTGAAGAGACATGCTACGGGCCATGGCTATCAAACTCCCGCCGCCATTGCGGCCTGATTCCACCGCAGCGACCACTGCTCGAAGCGCGACAGGACGTAGGTTGTCGCCCAGCCGCCGATTGTGACTGCAACCATCCCGACCAGGATCATCCCTGGATAGAGATCCTGCTGCGCCACATTCAGAACCCTGCCAAGTCCGTAGAGAGCACCGACAAGCTCGGCGGCGACCAACGTCGTCCAGGAGGCCTGGAGCGAAAGTCTCAATCCGGTGAAGATCATGGGGCTAGCTGCCGGCAACAGCACTTCGAGCGTCAATCTTCTGGGCGGCGTCCCAAGCATTCTCGCAGCCTCGATCAATGTCTTGTCCAGGCTGCGGATGCCCGAGTAGGCATTGATGACCGACGGCACGAAGGCGGAAAACCAGATCACAAGGATCTTTGCAGCGTCACCGAGACCAAGCCACAAAATGGCGAGCGGTATCCAGGCAAGCGGCGGTATCGGGCGGACGATTAGGAAGATTGGATTGATGAACGCTTCAGCCTTCCGGCTCCAACCCATCAGCAACCCGAGGGGAACGCCGGTCAGCACCGCGGCAGCGAACCCGGAAAGAACGAGCAGCAGGGAGCGAAGCACATGCTCCAGCAATGTTCCGTTGGCGTATCCCGGTGACCAGATCTGAACAAGCGCCTGCCAAGCAGCGCCCGGGGACGGGAAGCGCCCGGGCGAAATGGCGCCGGTCAAAGACGTTAAAACAAACCAAAGTGCCATAACCACGAGAATGGTCGTGGCCCCGACCCTCATCCTCCTCGACATCGCGTACCTCCCAGTATTTATGCAAACGCTTTCATTTTTGCATCATATTGTCAATGTCTGGCATAGCTGAATCTTCTAATAGTCTCGAATAACACGATTTTATTTGCATGCTTCCGGCGAAAAGGATATGAAATTTCTTTCATTTCTCGCCGGAGGTTTCCGTGAAGAATTCCAAAGCCACCCTCGCGGACGTCGCCAAAGCGGCCGGCGTGTCACCCGCCACCGTCTCCCGGGCGATTTCCAATCCTGAATTGGTCAGGCAGGAGACGCTGCGCACCATCCGCGCGGTGGCTAAATCGCTGGGCTATATCCCCGATGCGAAAGCCCGGGCGCTCGTTTCCGGGCGCTCCAACAGTGTTGGCGTCGTCGTGCCGACCCTCGATAGCCCGATGTTCTCCAGAGCACTGCATGCGATGCAAAAGGCGCTTTCGAATGCGGGATTCCAGCTGCTTGTCGCGTCTCACGACTACGATCCATTTCTTGAAGAGCTCGCTGCAAGCAAGTTGATCGGCCAGGGGGTCGATGGTCTTGTTCTCGTCGGCGCCGATCGTCCGGAGGGTCTTTGGAAACTGGTTGACGGAACCGGAACTCCAACAGTCCTGACCTGGTGCGCGATGGAAGGGCGAGACAGCGTTTGCGTCGACAACGTGAAGGCCGGCGAGTTGGTGGCGAACCATCTCCTTGACCTCGGGCACCGCCACTTCGGTGTCCTGACGGGCGAACGTCGGAACAATGATCGCCAGCGCCAACGCCTCGAGGGGGTTCGGAATGCCCTTGAACGACGCGGCGTGCCCCTCGGTGAGACGAACGTTCTCGAACAGCCAATCTCCATCGCGGGGGGCAGGTCCGGCTGCAATCGATTGCTGACGCACGCCAATACGCCGACAGCGATAATCGGCCTGATCGATATTCTGGCGACGGGGGCGATGATCGAGGCGCAAGCACAAGGGATTGCAGTGCCCACGGACATGTCTATTGCTGGAATAGACAATCTCGAGTTTTCCGAGCACGTGGCACCTGCTCTGACGACCGTGCACATTCCCGCCGCCAATATGGGTGATCTGGCGGCAATGCGTATCCTTGAAATGCTCAGAGCACCGCAAACGCCCCGTTCTACAATGCTGGATGTTGAACTGATCGCGCGCAAGTCGACCGCTCCTCCTCGCGGTTAGAGGCAGCAGCGCGCTTGAGCTACTCTCGGGGAGACCTATCAGGCTGCCTCGCGGTGCAGGCGGGTTGTGTCGCGTATCGGAGGTACAGCCTTTCATTACGAAGCCTCCCCGCTAATTGACCATCGCCAGCAACTCGCCAACCGACTTCTTCGCGTCGCCGTAGAACATGCGGGTGTTGTCCTTGAAGAACAGCGGGTTCTCGATGCCGGAGTATCCGGTGCCCTGCCCGCGCTTCGACACGAACACCTGCTTAGCCTTCCAGACTTCCAGAACCGGCATACCCGATATTGGCGAGTTCGGATCGTCCTGCGCCGCCGGGTTGACGATGTCGTTCGAGCCGATGACGATGACCACATCGGTCTCGTGGAAGTCCTCGTTGATCTCGTCCATTTCCAGAACGATGTCGTAGGGCACCTTGGCTTCGGCGAGCAGCACGTTCATGTGCCCCGGCAGACGGCCGGCGACGGGATGGATTGCGAAGCGCACGTTCTTGCCGGCGGCGCGCAGCTTGCGCGTCAATTCCGAGACAGATTGCTGAGCCTGCGCCACCGCCATGCCATAGCCCGGCACGATGATGACGCTGTCGGCGTCGTTGAGGGCGGCGGCAACGCCCTCCGCATCGATGGCGATCTGTTCGCCTAAGATCTCCATCTGCGGACTGGTCGTTGCGCCGAAGCCGCCGAGAATGACCGAGATGAAGGAGCGGTTCATCGCCTTGCACATGATGTAGGATAGGATCGCACCCGAAGAGCCGACCAGCGCGCCGGTGACGATCAGTAGGTCGTTGCCCAGCGTGAAGCCGATGGCCGCGGCCGCCCAGCCGGAATAGCTGTTCAGCATTGAGACAACGACCGGCATATCTGCGCCGCCGATGCCCATGATCAGGTGATAGCCGATGAAGAAAGCGGCCAGCGTCATCAGCACCAGCGTCCAGACGCCGGCACCATTGACATAGAGCAACAGCAACAGGATCGACAGGGCTGCGGCACCGGCATTCAAGAGATGCCCGCCGGGCAGCTTCTTCGCCTTGCCGTCGACCTTGCCGGCCAGCTTGCCGAAGGCGATGACCGAGCCGGTGAAGGTAACTGCGCCGATGAACACGCCGAGGAAGACCTCAACCTTCATGATCGCCAGTTCAACCGGCTCCTTGTGGGCCAGCAACTTGGCAAAGCCGGTCAGCGTCGCACGCGCAGCCTCGTCGAGGCCGGCGACATTCGCTGCCTCGAGATGTGCGTTAAAGCCGATGAACACGGCGGCCAGGCCGACGAAGCTATGCAGTGACGCGACGAGCTGCGGCATCTCGGCCATCTGCACGCGCGAGGCGACGAAATGGCCGAGCACCGCACCGCCGGCGATCATTAGGACGACGACGACCCCGTTGCCGACATCCGGCCCGAACACCGTGGCGACGACCGCAAGGCACATGCCGGCGATGCCGTACCAGACGGCGCGCTTGGCGCTTTCCTGGCCTGAGAGGCCGCCGAGCGAGAGGATGAAGAGAACTGCTGCCGCGATATGGGCGGCCGAAACGATACCGATGGTCATGATGCAAATCCCCCGATCACGACTTCTGGAACATGGCGAGCATGCGCCGGGTGACGAGGAAGCCGCCGACGATGTTGATCGTGGCGATCAGCACGGAGAGCGCCGCCAGCACCATCACAAGCCAGTTGCTTGATCCGATCTGCAGGAGCGCGCCGAGAATGACGATGCCGGAGACAGCATTGGTGACGGCCATCAGCGGCGTGTGCAGCGAATGCGAGACGTTCCAGATCACCTGGAAGCCGACGAAGCAGGCGAGCACGAAGACGATGAAGTGGCTCATGAAGGCCGCGGGCGCGAAGGCTCCAACCATCAGGAGCAGCGCCGTGCCGGCGGCGAGCAGCATCAGCTGGTTCTTCGTATCCGCCTTGAAGGCGGAAGCCTCGGCGGCGCGCTTTTCCTCCGGCGTCGGCTCCTTCACCTTTTCCTTAGGCTTTTGGGCAGCGATCGCCGCGATCTTCGGCGGTGGTGGCGGGTAGGTGATCGCGCTTTTGAAGGCGACGGTCGCCCCGCGGATGACATCGTCCTCCATATTGTGCACGATCCGGCCGTCCTTTCCGGGCGTCAAGTCGGTCAGCATGTGGCGGATATTGGTGGCGTAGAGCGCCGAGGACTGCGCGGCCATGCGGCTCGGGAAGTCCGTATAACCGATGACGGTGACGCCGTTCGGCGAGACGATCTTCTGGTCGGCGACGGTCAGGTCGCAATTGCCACCGCGCTCGGCGGCAATGTCGACAACGACGGAGCCGGGCTTCATCGCCGCCACCGTGTCAGCAAGCCACAGTTTCGGCGCGGCGCGTCCGGGGATCAGCGCCGTGGTGATGACGATGTCGATCTGCGGCGCGAGTTCGCGGAACTTGGCCAGCTGCTTCTCTCGGAATTCCGGCGAGGACGGGGCGGCATAACCGCCGGTCGCGGCCCCATCCTGCACGCTGCCATCGAAATCGAGAAAGACGAACTCGGCGCCCATGCTCTCGATCTGCTCGGCCACTTCCGGGCGCACGTCGAAAGCGTAGGTCTGCGCGCCGAGCGAGACGGCGACGCCGATGGCGGCGAGGCCTGCGACGCCAGCGCCGATGACCAGGACCTTCGCCGGCGGCACCTTGCCGGCGGCGGTGATCTGGCCGGTGAAGAAGCGGCCGAAATTGTTGCCCGCCTCGATCACTGCTCGGTAACCGGCGATGTTGGCCATGGAGGACAGCGCGTCCATTTTTTGCGCTCGGCTGATACGCGGCACCATGTCCATCGCGATGATGTTCGCACCCCTCGAACGGGCCTGCTCCAGGAGTTCGGCGTTCTGGGCGGGATAGAAGAAGGAGATCAGCGTATGTCTGGTAACGAGGTGCGCGACCTCGAAGGGCTCCGGCGGACGAACCTTCGTTACGACATCCGAGGCCACAAACAGCGCGCCCTCATCGTCGACAACCGTCACGCCGGCCGCGCGATAGGCGTCATCCGAAATGCCCGCCTTCACGCCCGCGCCCGCTTCTACAAAACAATCATGGCCCAGCTTCTGCAGCAGCAATGCACTGTCCGGCGTCATCGCGACCCGATTCTCGCCTTCAACTTTTTCCCGAAGTGCGCCGATTTTCATGGACACTCTTTCTATTTGGTTAAAAATTTTGTACGCGGCCTTTACCCTATGCGGACGCCCTGCGCCCGAGCGGCATAACCCTCGAAATAAGCCAATCACACGATGTTCGCGGCTATCGTCGCTCCGACCAGGATGACCGGTACGGCGCGGAGGCTCACCATCTGCTCGGCCGTGATCCGCGCACCTAAGATGCCGACACCATAGCGGATCTGGAGCACGTGATTTTTCACATTCGAGAGTCTTGCCCTTACGGTCATGTGCTTGATTTCAGTCCGCGCCGACAGTTCCGAGTTCATCGATTTCTGCCTCTCTTGAAGATACTTTGGCAGTGTCACCACCCGATCGTCGGCCCGCACTTTTTGTGAGAGCGGGCCGAAACCGGTGGTCAGGCGCTGCGATAGAGCTTGGTCATCGAAAATTCGCGGTGGCCAAGCGCCTCGGACGCGGTGTTGCGGCCGCTCGCGGTACGCCGGATCATGTCGATGAGAGCATCACCGGCTTCATCGATGGTCATTTCCCGGCGAAGAATGCCGGACACATCGACGTCGACGTGCTCGGACATCGTCCGGACGGTGCGTGGATTCGCGGTGATCTTGACCACAGGCACGATCGGGTTGCCGATGACATTGCCCTGCCCTGTCGGGAAGGTGTGAACGACATAACCACCGGCCGCCATCAGCGTGACGCATTCGGCCGCCGCCGAGGAGCTATCCATGAAGTAAAGTCCGTTGCCCGAGGCCGGAGCCTCGGCCGCGTCGAGGATGTCGATATATTTCGACGTGCGCCCGATCTTTTCAAGGTTGCCGAGCGCCTTCTCCTCGATGGTGGTCAGGCCCCCTTCGATGTTGCCCTTGGTGGGCTGGCTTTCCGACAGGTCGTCGGTCTGGTGCGCGAAGATCACGTCATCGGAATAGGCCTTCCACATCTTGTACCAGCGCTCGCCGACTTCGGGATTGATTGCGCGCGCCTTGCAAATGTGTTCGGCGCCGGTGATCTCGGATGTCTCGCCGAAGCAACCGTAGATCCCTTCGGGAAGCAGCTTGTCGTACATGTTGCCGACCGTCGGGCAGGAGCCGAGACCAGTCGTCGTGTCGCTCTCTCCGCATTTCGTCGAGATCCAGAGTTCCGAGATCGAGCACTCCTCACGCTGAAGCTCGGAGGCGAAATGCACGAATTCCTTGGCGGAACGCGAAGCATCCATGATCGTCTTCAGGTCGCCGTTCTGCTCGATCGAGAAGGCAGCGACAGGCTTGCCCGTCTTGGCAATGCCATCGGCAACCCGCTTGGTCCAGCCAGGTTCGATACCGATCACGACACAGGCCGCGACGTTGGGGTTCGCGCCAGTGCCGATGATCGTGCGGAAGTGTAGTTCGAGGTCGGCTCCGAACTGCAGGCGCCCGTAGGAATGAGGAATGGCGAGCGTGCCCTTGATATTGTTCGCCACGGCCTCGCAAGCCGCGTTGGAAATATCGTCGACGGGCAAGATCACGACATGATTGCGGACGCCTACGCGGCCATTTTCGCGCCTGTAGCCCATGAAAGTCATGTTGGAATATTTTGTGGTCATCGGTCCGCTCTCCTACCAGCGCTTCGTCTTGAGGTTGTGGGTGTGGACATGCCTGCCCTTGGCGACGTCGGCGACGAACTTTCCGATGTCTTCGCCGTACTTCATCGCAGTGTCCCCGATCTTGAGATCGGCCAACGCGATCTTGTGACCGATCGGCACATCGTCATGGGCAACCATCTCGAAGCTGGAGTTGTCGTGCGTGACGACGCACAACATGTTCGTGCCGGCTTTCAGGCCTTCGACGACGACGACGCCGACGTTGTCTCCAGCCTCATGAATCAACAGTTGGGGAATGGACACGGTGTGCTCCTCTCAAGCCACGTCACGCAGGGTGATGAATTGTTAATCTCTTATGTCTTATATAAGACATCTTATAGAAGACATAAGAGGCTTTTCCTGTCAATCGTCTTGCGATAGAATCGCGAACGCGCCCATCTCGGGGCGAGAAAACGGGGCTTGCAGAGTAAGAAATGAACAAATTAAAACAGGAAAGCGGCGCACCAATCGGTCCCAAACCGTTGTATGCCCAAGTGCGCGACCAGTTGGTGCGCCGGCTTGTGACGGGTGAATGGACGCCGGGAATGATCCTGCCCAGCGAACAAGAGATCGCCCGCAGTCTCAGCGTAAGCCAAGGAACGGTCCGAAAGGCTCTGGATGCAATGACGGCGGACAATCTCCTGGTGCGGCGGCAAGGACGAGGTACTTTCGTCGCGCAACCGGAAGACTCGAGGATCATGTTCCAGTTTTTTCGCTTGGTGCTGGATGGAGGGGAAACTGACTTCCCACAATCCCTCACGCTCGCGACGAGAGCAGTTCAAGCGCCTGCCAACGTGTCGCAGTCCCTCGAATTACCGCCGGGTACCATGATGCTACGAGTAGAACGCGTGCGCACGCTTGCGGGAAATCCTGTGATCAACGAAGTCATATGGCTTCCGAAGGACCGGTTTCCGGGGTTCGACGCCTTGGATGCTATCCCGAACAATATCTATCAGTTGATATCTGCGCGCTGGGGTATAACAATCGCCAGGGCCGACGAGCAACTGAGGGCGACCGTTGCGGATGAAATAGATGCGCAGAGACTGGCGTGCCCACTTGGCCATCCATTGCTGGCAATTCAACGCGTTGCACTCGACCTTGAAGACAAACCCGTCGAGTTGCGACAGTCGCGATGTTTAACCACCACTACTCATTATGCGGTCAGTCTGCGTTAACTCTGACGCAATTGTAGATCGTCTTACGACGTTTGTTACGGAAACGGGACGACAATTGAGCTGAAGCCTGTGGTTTCGAAAGCGCTATTCACTCAATTGTTGATAAGATCTCTGCGAATAACTAATCGCACACATGTGACGACGTTATAAGCGCACCTATTAGATTTTATAGTCAGCCCAACACACCAGATATGAAGAAAATCCCATTTTGCCACATGTTGAAACTTGGATTTGGAGCTGACGACGTACTACATTCAAGGTCAATGGTGACTAAGCTGCGATGCAGCGATTGAGGCATATATCGCCGCTGTCCAGCAACGACAAAAACCACATTAACGTCGATCCTTTGCGCCAATAATGGCGAATAGGGATCGCAACGTTATCAATCTCACAGGCTTTGCACCCCGTTTAGGGTACGGTTTCCAAATCTGTTTGCCGAACCTCGTCATGGGTGGCGAGAATGGGAACACGATAATATTTTGCGCAGGCGTAATGCAGACAATCGCCTAGATTAAGCCGCCTCGCCCTTGCCATATTTTTCGATTGCCCCGATGGAAAGGCTCGCTGCACTCTTGCCAACCGGCAAATCCACCAGTTTGATATTGCGCGAATCCAGCAAGTCCATGAGGAAAGCTTCGGCCTGTGTAGGCGTGCAATCGAACTTAT
Source organism: Brucella sp. NBRC 12950 (assembly GCF_030268145.1). Classification (NCBI taxonomy): domain Bacteria; kingdom Pseudomonadati; phylum Pseudomonadota; class Alphaproteobacteria; order Hyphomicrobiales; family Brucellaceae; genus Brucella; species Brucella sp. NBRC 12950. The sequence continues at coordinate 246,720 of NZ_BSQC01000009.1, read as the reverse complement.
CAGGACGTGATAAAGCAATAACTGTTTCCAGCACTGCGACCGGTGATGTGAGGCGCGTCTTGGAATTTGTCAGTGCTTTTGAAACGCGTATCGCTTCTGGCTCATTGGTCGCAAGTGCGATCAGGGCGCAAGCATCGACAAACATTAATTGTCATCCCACATGTCGTTAAAGACCGCTTGAGGGAGAGGGTTTTTCGCCTGATCTGTGAGGTGCATTCCATGCTTCTTTCGCAAACGTTCGGCAGTTTCCAACGGTGTTTCAGCATTAACACGGCTATCGATAGCCTCGTTGACTGCTAATATAATCGCATCCCTCAGATTGCGTCCGGTGAGCGCTGCAAACTTGCGAATGAGCTTATCCGCCTCGTCATTGGTAATGTTGATCGCCATGGTCGAAAACCTTCAATCATCTACATTGCATCAATGAATCATGAAGTTTCGCGCGAAATCAGCGTTCTTCTGCCAAATTGCCAGTACTGTTAGTTAGCGATCTCATCATGGCGAAAATAGCCCCTCGCCTTCAAGTGATATGAACTCACAAGCTGAGCCTGCGGCCTTTCTAGGCTTTTGATTTATCTGCGAAATGAGACAAGATATTAATCATGTCCGAGCAGTTACCGAGGGATTGCAGTCATGCAGGCAACAGTGTCAGACACTATAAAACTTCAATCCACAAAGTTGGCACATTAGTATCGCCTCACGCACTATTTGTGGAATCATCTAGCCAAGCTTTGTCGTGCTTGCTTTCGCCTGAAATTTCTCGCACGCTATTGTCCGACCACATGGTAGACTACATGGGAGGAAAAGACATGCCGCATTACGGACTGAAATCATTTTCCCTTGCCGCTATTATCGCTATTGCCGGACATCTGCCTTCAGTTCACGCGGCATCACCAGCACCGGCGGAAGGCCAGAATGGCATGGTGGTGACGGCCCAGCACCTTGCCTCGCAGGTCGGTATCGATGTGCTGAAGAAGGGCGGCAATGCCGTCGATGCGGCTGTCGCGGTTGGCTACGCGCTGGCTGTTGTCTACCCGACTGCCGGTAATCTCGGCGGTGGAGGTTTCATGACCATCCGCTTCAAGGACGGCAAAAGTACTTTTCTCGATTTTCGCGAGCGCGCACCGCTCGCAGCCACCAAGACCATGTATCTAGACAAGGATGGCAAGCCGGTTGAAGGCGCCAGCACTGAAACTTATCTCGCCATCGGCGTTCCAGGCACAGTGGCTGGCCTTGAGGAAGCGCGCGAAAAATATGGCACCCGCAAGCGCGAGGAGTTGATCGACCCAGCACTGAAACTTGCCAAGGACGGCTTCACGTTGGAACTGGGCGATATTCTCTCCTTTGCTGATGGCAATGAAAGACTGGCGAACGATCCGGCAGCGGCGAAAATCTTCCTGAAAGACGGAAAGCCGCTTTCCTTGGGGGAAAAGCTCGTCCAGCCGGACCTGGCGAAATCGCTCTCGTTGATTTCGGAAAAAGGTCCCGACGCCTTCTATCAAGGTAATATTGCCGATCTGATTGTCAGATCGAGCATGGAAAATGGCGGCATTCTCGCCAAGGCCGATTTCGAGCAATACAAGGTCCGTGAGCTTGAGCCGGTCAAGTGCAGCTATCGCGGCTACGACATCGTTTCATCGCCTCCGCCTTCTTCGGGCGGACTAATCATCTGCGAAATCCTGAATGTGCTGGAGGGCTATCCGATTTCCTATCTTGGCTACGGCTCAGCAGAAACCACACGTTTGATGGTGGAAGCGATGCGCCACGCCTATGTTGACCGGAATACGGCATTGGGTGACCCCGACTTCGTCGACAATCCAATCGAGAAACTCACCAGCAAGTCTTATGCCGAAGAAATCCGTGGCCGCATCGATCCTTATCGCGCTGGTGTCAGCGAGGCTCTGAAGCCAGCCGAATTCAAGGAATCCAACGAAACCACGCATTATTCCATTGTCGACAAGGATGGCAACGCGGTCGCTGTGACCTATACTCTCAACGGATCCTTCGGCACGGCCAAGGTGGCTGAAGGTACCGGCATTCTCCTTAATAACGAGATGGACGACTTCACCATCAAGCCAGGTGTGGCCAATCTCTATGGTCTCATACAAGGGGAAGCCAATGCCATTCAACCACGCAAGTCACCGTTGTCCTCGATGAGCCCAACCATCGTGTCGAAGGATGGTAAACCGTTCATGGTTATCGGCAGCCCCGGCGGCTCGCGCATCATCACGATCACGCTCGAGGCGATCATGAATGTCATCGATCATGGCATGGATATTCAGGAGGCGATTGATGCACCGCGCATTCATCATCAGTGGTTGCCTGACCGGGTCTATATCGAAGCGAATGCGCTTTCTCCGGATACGATCCGGCTGCTGACCAGCATGGGCTATACCGTTGGTGAAGACGATGACTGGCCGGTTTGGGGAGAGGCAGCAGGCATCCTTATCGGCGGCAAGGACATGGCAGCTATCGAAAAGGGCGGTGACAACCGCTATTACGGCGCTATAGACAGCCGTGCCGTCGCTGGTGCTGCAGTAGGTTATTAGAACCTGCTCGTTCGAACGGCGATCCGAGCGTAATGCCGGTACTGATTAGACGTGATGATTTCACGTATCTTCAATATCCGGCATATATTTATTTGTCGCTTTCATAACGCCGACGTTCGTTTAGGTGGAAAATACCTCCACTGATTTGAAATTCTGCAATGAGCATTTTGTTTATGTAGAAAATGAAAATAGTCTTGCGTGACGTGAGTAGGCATTGTGCCAAGTGATAGGACGCTCACACAAAGCGGCCGACCCCTAAGGTTTACAGGGGCCTCCAATTGTAGCCTTCGCTCACCCAGGTTAGTCCGAGACGCCAGCTCAGACCAAATTTCGAGGCTTCCTTGTTGCCTGCCGCGACAGGAAGAAAAACTGGGTTGCCAGGCCCAAAACGAATATTGTGGCTACTGTTCCCAGGGCGGCTTTCAGCACTATCGAGTTTGGATCGGATGCAATCGGGTGGCCATCTGGTACACGGCGAAGCGTTTCCGAGACAGAAGGAACCATGAGCAAAAACACGCTGAGGCTGAGAAGCAGGGTTTCAAGGTACTTTCGAAGGCGTCCGAGAAATGTGATCCTGTGCATCGTGTAACCAGTGACCAGACAAAGCAAAGTGATGACCGCAATGGCTGGGCTGATGGGGGCTTTTGCGACGAGAAAGATCGTCAAACTGCCGATCACCATGCAAACAAAGTAGATCCTCCCTGCTAGGCTGTCCGGCTTGACGCGCCCATATCGAAAAATCATGTAGATTGCCGCGGGTATTGCAGGAAGGCTTCCCAATGTATGAAGCCAGCCGAGCGTTGAGATTCCGAACACTTTAGTTCCTTTCCAGGTGGTGGCGATTGTTTTGGCTCTTGGTTGAGTGGTCCACGGATTATTCGTGAACCTGAAATTCGCTTTGCGTCAGTATAACGCCTTCCTTCTAGTTGGTAGTCTAGCATTGCGACGACGATGGCTTTGGATGTATTTCGCAGCCTATCGGACAGGAACTCCCAATTAGCAGTCAGTGCCTAGGTGCTAGACTGTCCAATGCTGCGTTTGTGATCAACGAAAACTTGCCGGGGTCTGCGAATGCACGCGCAGACAACATGGCTCCGTGAACCATTGCCATAAAGACTTCCGCCTCCACCTCCGGCGCGCGCGAAATATGGATGCGTCCTAGTTTTGAGGCGGATTCGAATACCCGAGCCAGCCATTTCGAGAGGAGCTGGAAGTAGGCATTGACTTCGATGGCGATTTCTCGGGGTAGAAGCGGCAGTTCGCTTGCCAAAAGCGCGCAAACACAAAATGGGCGGCTACCGTCTTCGATGCACTGGGCCCAATGATCAACAAACGCACGCAGTTGATCGACCGGATCTGTGACGTTTTGCTCGAGCTGCGCAATTCCGGTCTCTGCATTTAAACGATACTGGTTGACAAGGGTTAGGACCAAGTCGAGCTTGGTTGGAAAATGGTGATGAATACTAGCCTTGCGAATGCCGACGATCTCGGCGATGTCCGCATAACTGAAACCGTTGTAACCACCACGGACAATTAGCTCACGCGCGCTGACAAGGATATGATCGTAGTTTGACAGAATGTTGCTCATAAACTTCTATCTACCTTCTAGTAGGTAGATTGTCAATTGTGTATTCTTGTTCACCTGATACCATGAGCCGGGCTCATCGCCCTGACAAGGGCGAAAAATATAAGGCAGCCTAGCCCCTTTATCGTAGACCCTATAACTTCTTTGGATATCGTCATCTCTTCATAAGCAGATATCCCGATTGCCCTTTTCACGAAAGATCAAGAGGTCACCAAGATCACTGAGGAGCCGGTCGACCTGACAAAAACAACGAAACCGATGCGGTCAAAGTCGCGCTGCGCCAGGAAATTGCCAGTTGCAAAGCCGATCGGCCTGTCAGCGAGTGGCTATCCAAGTCGCTGGCGATGAATTGCTGAAAACAGTTCACCAGATGGTCGACCGGTCTGGAGGCAAATGAAGCTACGACCTGCGATGTTGGAACTAAGGTCCTCGACGCCGGTCATCAGTTCGGCAAAATCATCAATCACCCCGTAAAGCTTAACATCGGCACTTGTTTCACATATGCCTGCGCCCGCGCCCATCCGCTCAAGAGGGGCTATAAAGCTGGCGATTTCACCAAACCGATCGTGGGCGCTGAGGCCAAGCACCTGAGTGCTACGTCAGGCCGCGCATCGACGCAATGAGCTCCGCCTCATTCCCTCGCCTCAAGCTCCCCTTCTCTTCTTCACGATAGGCTCCCCGCAAGTAATTCGGCTCATTGAGGCAATGCCACCGCCTGCATTGCGGTGGGGGCTTTACATCCTGACCTGATATTCTTCATTTTCTTTCTCGCATCCAGTATCTCGCCCGCTGATCCGAGGCTGAGCGGTCGCGGTTGTTTTATTGGACAACCTCGATTGAAATATCCATCTTATGTAACAGAGTTTGAGAAGGAAGATTTGATGGCTGCATACAAAAAGACCGATGAGGCAATAGCCAAGCTGTCGCCAGAAGAATATCGGGTAACGCAGGAGAGCGCGACGGAACGACCGGGTACTGGTGCACTTCTGTATAATAAGGAGCCCGGCATTTACGTTGATATTGTCTCAGGAGAACCGCTGTTCGCCTCATCGGACAAATACGAGTCTGGTTGTGGATGGCCAAGCTTCACCAAACCAATCGAGCCCGCCAATGTCAGTGAATTGCGTGACGTCAGCCACGGCATGATCCGCACAGAAGTGCGTTCAAGCCATGGCGACAGCCATCTTGGCCACGTTTTCACTGATGGACCGATTGATCGGGGCGGCTTGCGTTACTGTATCAACTCTGCCTCGCTGCGTTTCGTGCCGCGTGAGCAAATGAACGAACAAGGTTATGGAGACTATCTCGATCAGGTGGAGGACATAAAATGACAATCGAACGTGCTGTCCTCGCCGGCGGTTGCTTCTGGGGTATGCAGGACCTTATCCGCAGGATACCGGGTGTTGTTGCGACCAGCGTCGGCTATACCGGCGGCGACGTACCGAATGCCACTTATCGCAATCACGGCACCCACGCGGAAGCAATTGAGATCAATTTCGATCCAATGAAAATCTCCTACCGCCAGCTACTGGAATTTTTCTTTCAAATTCACGATCCGACCACCCAAAATCGTCAGGGAAACGATCTAGGCACCAGCTATCGTTCTGCAATTTATTTCACAAATGATGAGCAAAAGGCGACGGCGCTGGACACGATTTCAGATGTTGATGCGTCGGGCCTATGGCCAGGCAAGGTCGTCACCGAAGTTGAGCCAGTTGGTGATTTCTGGGAGGCGGAACCTGAGCATCAGGATTACCTCGAGCGTATTCCAAATGGATACACATGCCACTTCGCACGCCCGGATTGGGTGTTGCCGAAAAAAGCGTCTGAAGTGAGTTAGCTTCATGGCTCCTGGCGCTCAGCGAGGAGCCTTATAAGTAACAGGCCTATCTTCCGAAAGGGCCTATAAGAGCGCTTGTAGCCAATTTCGTCCAAACAGGCTGCAATCTTGAATTTGCTTTAATTAGCACGATCAACGCATACTTGACAGTTACGCGCAGGTTACCAATGCAACCATGCCGCTGTTTATCACGAAAGTGAACTTATCTCGGTCTTAACACAAACGGTCTCGTGCAAACGTTGAAGATGAGCTCACGCACCAACCGGTGTGAATGATCTCTGGTTATTCCCGTTGTTAACCGATGCAGTTTCGCATTTCATTACTGCTGAAACTCAAAACGGACGCCAGATACACAGTAAATTGGCGCTGCCACCCCAAGACACTGGGTAGTTGGTGGAATGTGAATGGTACCGCGGCTTGCCAACAAATCGCACCAATCAGCATTCGCAATATCAAAAAGTAGTAGCCGCATATCTTTAGGTGGAAACTACACGCCGTAGGCTCTTAGTTTGAATTCAAATATTCAAAAGAATACATAGACTTGGGTACCTTAATTGTTCAAAAATTCCGGAGTGCCAGTAAGTGTTAGTTAGTGTCTTTTATTGATATTGTATTCGCTGCAGGCAATTTTAAACTCCAAGTGAAGATGACAAGTTTCAGAGTGCTATTCCGATGAGGAACCGATGAACTAGATCTAATCACTTATGACCCGGAGAGATCGGGTTGCCTCGCTGAAATTGCGGTGGCTTTTTGAAGTTCTTAGGGGATGGCATGATCATACAATTGACCAAAAAAACACTGAATTCTGAGATTGGACGCGAGAAAATTAAACTTGCACTGCTTGCCAGCACTGCGGCCTACGGGATCATGACAGGTTCTGCGATGGCGGGGTCATGTACGGTTGTCTCCGCAGGGGTCTATAGCTGTACGGGTGCAGCGACAGGAAGTGACGTGTCTCAGATCCTGACGGATCCTGGATCATTATCAGTGACAACTCAGCCGGGCTTCGGGATCAATGCTACAAGCGGTGCTGGATTTGATCTGTCAGTTGGCGGCGGCGCCACTCAAGATTTAATATTCGACGATCAAAACGCCTCGTCGATTATCGGGAATGGAAGAGGAATTTCTGCTGAGAATAATGGCAATGGCGCGCTCTCGATTACAACGACAGGCCAAGTCACCGGCACCACTGCCAACGGGATCAATGCTTCAAACAACGGAACCAATCTGACCATTGACGTCGTCGACGTTTCAGGTGGTTCGACTGGCATTTTCGCCAATAATGGCGGTACTGGTGCGCTTTCTATCACCGCGACAGGGAATGTTGTGGGTTCGGATCGCGACGGCATAAATGCCAACAACGGCAATCTGAGCACAGACATTGCCATCAATGTGGCAGATGTTTCTGGCAACGAACACGGCATTTACGCATGGAACGAGGGCACAGGATCGGTCTCAATCGTCTCCACAGGTCAGGTATCCGGAGCCAATGATCACGGTATCTTTGGTTACAATTCGGCCACTGGTACAAATTTGACCATTGATGTGGTTGATGTCTCAGGTGACGACTCTGGAATTTATGCATCCAATTTTGGCACAGGTTCAACAACTATCACCACCTCGGGAACGGTGACTGGAACCTCCGGAAACGGTATTCAAGTTACCAATAATGGTGAGGCGCAAGATCTGACCGTCAGCCAAACAGGCGGATCGATTTCTGGGTCAGATAATGGGATTTTTGCAACTCAATGGGGAACAGGATCGATCATCATTGGAGTTGCCGGTGATGTAAGCGGCGCAGACCAACATGGTATCTGGGCGATAAATCAGGGCTCCGGCAAGAATATCGAGATTACGCAGGCTGCGGGGAGCACGATCACCGGCTATACGCATGGCATTCGCGCTGATAATTACGGCACAGGTGCTGTGACGATTACAACGGCCGGGATTATCAATCAGACCCAGACCGGCGACGAGAATTATGACACTTACGGTGTCTATGCTTACAATTATCCAACCGCCACAGATATTACTCTCATCCAGACAGGAGGCTCGATCACGGCCAATTGGTTTGGGATGTATGCCAACAATGATGGTACCGGCTCAACAAAGATTGTCAGTTCCGGAGATGTCACTGCTACCGCATATGCTGGCCTGTGGGCTGATAACGACGTCAACACGAAAGATCTGGTCGTTGAGCAGATATCGGGAACGATCAAGGGCGGCACCGCTGGTGTTTACGCTAACAATGAAGGAACCGGTTCGACTAAGGTTACACTGGCAGGCGATGTAATCGCCACTGGCAACCATGGTGTCTATGCCACCAATTGGGGCGATGCAACCGATCTGACCGTAACGCAGACCGCTGGCTCAATCACAGGAGGAGGCAACGGTATTTATGCGTCGAATGTCGGAATTGGAGCGACGACGGTAACTACTGCGGGCAATGTGACCGGCACGGATGGTTATGGTATCGCCGCCTATGGCTGGTCGCGTTCAACCAACGTCACGGTGCAACAGACCTCTGGTGCGATTGTCGGGCAAACCGGTATTCTGCTGTCGAATGAGGGTAGCGGCACATCCTTGGTTAGCATCGTTGATAAAGTCAGTGGTGGTACTGAAGGAGCTGGTATCCAGACTTTGGCTGCCAATGGCGCAACCATCAACATTGCTCAGACGGCAACGCTTTCAGCTGCATCGGGTATTGCCATCCGTGACGGTGGCGTTGCGGGTAATCCTCAGGCATCCGACACAGTTGGGGGCAATGTCATCGTCAACAGCGCCGGGACGGTCACGGGCGATGCAATTCTCGGTCTGGGTGACGACACCTTCAATCTGATCGCTGGAACCTATACCGGCAATATTTATGGTGATGATCGCGATGACGCCCAGAGCAGTGATGGCATTGTAAACCACGAGGGAAACGATACATTCACCTGGACAGGTGGCAAGCTTATTGGCGGTTTCTACGGACAGGACGGGTCTGACACAGCAACCGTCAGTGCGTCCGGCTATGACGGCTCGCAGGTGCTTGACGGCGGTGATGACACCTCCATTGCTGACGGCATGATTGATAGGCTCACGCTTAAGGGCGTGACGGCGACCAGCAATGGCAACAACATCATCAACTGGGAAGTCGTTAATCTCGATGGCGCCAATCTGTCGATTGACGATGGTGCATGGCATGTTGGCGAGGCGGATGAAGGAACAACCGGCGTAAACCTGACCAACGGCTCCACGCTTGACGGCATGGCATCGCTCGCCTTCGACGGCAATCTGACGATCGATCCAACCTCCACCTTCGTTGGAACGGGTAACGGGGCCGGAGTTTATTCATTTACCGGTGATGTAACCAATGCCGGAACCATCACCACGGTCGATAATGCGGTTGGCGATACTGTGATCGTCGGTGGCAACTATGTCGGCAATGGCGGACAGATACTGTTTGACGTCGCTCTTGGTGACGACCATTCCAAGACAGACATGATGATCGTCAATGGCGATACATCCGGCACAACCAATGTCGGCGTCAACAATGTCGGTGGAACGGGTGCACAGACCAATGAAGGCATCAAGATTATCGACGTAAACGGTGCTTCCAACGGCTCATTCTCGCTGCTTGGTGATTATATGGTCGGCGGCAAGCAGGCGGTTGTGGCTGGTGCCTATGCCTATCAGCTTTATCAGGGCGGCACTTCAACGCCTAATGATGGCAATTGGTACCTGCGTTCACAGCTCACTCCATCTGATCCATCAACGCCACTTTATCAGGCTGGCGTTCCAACTTATGAAGCCTATCCGCAGGCATTGCTGGGCTTAAACGGCGTTCCGACATTGCAGCAGCGTGTTGGCAATCGCTTCTGGGCCGGTAACGGCAACAAGGTTGTTGCACAGGGTGCTGATCCAATTGGCACACCCTATGCTGCTCCTGAAGAAGCCGGTGTTGTGATTGAAGGCAATGGTGTATGGGGCCGCATCGAAGGCGCACATAACAGCATCAATCCACGCTTCTCGACTTCGAGTACGGATTACGACCAGAATGTCTTCAAACTTCAGGCTGGTATTGATGGCCTGTTGACTGAAACAGAAAATGGCAAGCTGATTGGTGGGATCACGATCCACTATGCCCATGGCAAGACCGATGTTAACTCGGTTTATGGTGATGGCGAGATCAGCACGAACGGTTACGGCTTTGGTGGCACGCTGACCTGGTATGGCGAGAATGGCTTCTACCTCGACGGTCAGGGTCAGGTGACCTGGTATAAGAGCGATCTGGACTCGAACCTTGCCAACGCCAACCTTGCTGATGGCAACAAGGGGTTTGGCTATACGCTGTCTCTTGAAGGCGGCAAGCGGATTGCGATTGATCCGGCATGGTCGCTCACACCACAGGCACAGCTGGTTTACTCCAATGTCGATTTTGATGCCTTCACCGATCCATTCGGTGCACGTGTCAGTCTGGACCGCGGTGAAAGCCTTCAGGGTCGTCTTGGTCTCACGCTTGATCATGAAGACTCGTGGCAGAATGACAATGGCATGCTGAACCGCACGCATGTCTACGGCATTGCCAATCTTTACTACGAGTTCCTGGAAGGCACACGGGTTGATGTTGCAGGCACCAGTTTTGCCAGCGAGAAGGACCGTCTGTGGGGCGGGCTTGGTGTTGGTGGTTCTTACAACTGGAACGACGACAAATACTCGATCTATGGTGAGGGCCTCGTCAACACCAGCCTCAACAACTTTGGCGACAGCTATTCGCTCAAGGGGACTGTTGGCTTCCGCATGAAGTGGTAACTAAATCACAGAGCGCTGACGTTGAACTACCCCGAACTGAGACGACGTCAGCAATCGTGACAGACCGCTGTCAGTAACTACCCCTCGAAAAACTGACAGCGGTCACCCTTTTCTCAAAATTTCTCACCGACCAATTGGGGCTGTGATTAAGGCGATTCCTATGAGCGTAGATCAAGTTACCGACGATTGGTTCCATTTGCGCAAAACTCAAGTAGTGCCAAGTGAGTAGTGATAAGAGCATGGCGTTACACGCGCTAGGGCGTCCGTAACCAACAATCCGATTTCATTTTCTTTTTCACAACGCCCTGAAAACCTTGGGATTGTGACGTGGGACGCCGCAAGCAGAGCCGCTTGCGCCATTGATGCCAACTTACTAGATAGACGAAACTTCTTTCAACGCACAAATCGCATGGTGCGAAATGATCTTCACATCTGCCGTTAGAGCTCCAGAGGCGTGCCTCCACCTTCGGTTAACGCCATGAGTAAAAAACGCCGGTCTGAAACCAGTCAAAAAATTTCCTCAAGCCTCGCTACTGCCTTTCTTTGCTGGCTTACTTGGACCAGCGCCCATGCAGTTGTAGGCGTTTTTCGAGCCGGTACTATCCTCAATCGCCGCGGCCCCGACATCGATATGAGAGACAGCCCGATCTTATTTTGGGTTTTAGGCGGCTTTTTTACGATTGGCGTAATTCTCGTGACGGGTTTGACGGTGATATGCATATTGCACCTGCTAGCGCTTTTCCGAGGCTCTGGTTCAAACCCCGATCGTTGAGGCCGATTGACCAGAACATAAGATATTTTCCCTCCGAAAATTAGCGCTTGGGCTGTTTGCTCGTAGTGTATTATGCGCAGGGCGGGCCATGGTTCGACGAAAAATCCGCTGAGCTTTGCATGGCCAAACTGTGCTCAGCCATCGGTGCAGCTGTTCGCGTCTAATCAAAATCTATTGTGAGCTGCGACATTGAAGCTGCCCGTATGCGCGCCTTGATCCCTTAAAGGCCAGTCGGATTGCATCTAAAGCAAGGCATGAAGCATCGAGAAAAATAGCTTCCATGTTTCACCGTCAAACAGCTTAATTGGATACGCGCAAAGACTACAAAGCCACCATCATAATCTTGACTGGTGGTTGCGTTCGAAGTTTACATATATGCGCGACCGTCAGAAAGTTTTCGCCTAGAAAATGGCCCGTTTATTGAGCAGTTCTTCCGAACTGTTACACTTGATAAATATGCTGTCTTCTCTCTCAGCCAATTTTTTACGTGTGGGGACTTTAGGGATGAACCCATTGCGAGCGACATAACTGGCCCTCAACATCATAGTCAAACTGTCCCCGGCGGTTTTCACCGCGGGCCAGCTGAAACCAATCAAGTGAATTTGCTCGAAACCTAATGAGCCCGAAAACGTCTTTACCTTCGCTACGATCTTCTGCGTTAGCCGTGTACTGGTCGTTGCACGAAACATAATCCCCGGGCGGTCCACCCGTATATGTGGTTCGGGTCCAGACAGAGAGGTTTTGCCATGCATCATCGGCGACTTTTGTCTCGGGTCCGTGCAGCTCAACCACCCCCTGAAGACGCAGTTGCAACCTTGCCGACTGAGAATATCCAAGGACGGTCGCATTGTGGTTTGAGTGCAGTTCTTTCCATTTCGGACTACGAATGTCTGTATGGAATTCAATCACCCGTCCACTTCTATCGACCTGACGCACGACAACGATCCGGGCTTGAGGATTTCCAGCGCCGTCAACCGAACATAGATTGACGAAACGGAAATCTGCGGTCGCCTCAAGGACAGCGGATTGCAGCTGGGTCCATGCCTGGCGTTCGATCTCGTCCAGTTCCAAAATCTGCTCTCCTAGTCCGATCCTTCAAGGATCGACACTTCACGCGAATATGCTCGGGACGCAAGGGTCAGTGAATTCTGATATTCTGGATCCTCGTAACATTGCATTGCTAACTCGTAGCTTTCAAAGCGCAAAATAAACTGCCGTGGAAAATTTTCCCCTTCAACTGTTTTAACACGGTCCCTACCCGCTATAATCTTAACTCGATAGCGCTTCATCAAATTGATAAAGATCTCATTATAGGCTGCAAGCGCTTCTGCGTCGGCTACGGCCTTCCCTTTGACGATCCAGTATCCTGGCATGGAATTCATCTCCCTAGTTTCAGCAGAAAGCTCATAAATCCCGCCTCGCAGGGCGAGATTTACTAATTTTTACATCTTTAATTTAAACCGAGTGTGTAACGCCGCCGTCAACCTTCAGGCTCTGCCCGGTAATGTAGCTGGCGGCATCAGACGCGAGGAAGGCAATGGCTGCTGCAACCTCTGCACTTGTACCGTAACGGCCCATTGGCACTCCAGCGCGGCGCTCATCAAGTTGGGGCAGACTGTCGATCCAGCCAGGCAAGACATTATTGATACGAATTCCTTCGGCGGCATAAGTATCGGCGTAGATTTTAGTGTAGGCTGCAAGTCCCGCCCGGAACACGGCTGAAGTTGGGAAAAGCGCTGTTGGTTCAAAAACCCAGGTCGTTGAAATATTAACAATCGAACCTTTTTTCTGTGCTTGCATGAAAGGCGTCACAAGGCGAATGGGGCGGACCGCGTTTAGAAAGTAGGTATCCATCCCGGCTTGCCATTGTTCATCAGTGATCTCTGTGATCGGTGCTCTTGGCCCATGTCCGGCACTGTTCACAAGAACGTCGATGCGGTCCCACTTTTCAACGGTTGCTTCGACCAGGCGCTTTAGATCGTCGTTGTTTTGGTTGGAACCCGTAATGCCGATACCGCCTAGCTCTTTTGCGAGCGCTTCCCCTTTGCCGGAAGAGGAAAGGATGGAAACCTTATAGCCATCTGCCGCAAGTCGCTTGGCAGCCTCGGCACCCATTCCGCTGCCACCAGCTGTAATAATTGCTACTTTTTCTACTGACATTGTCGTTACCCTTTCGCAAACCATGCCGATATCCGGCTGTTGCTAAAGAGATATCATCCGAATTATTGTCGTTCTAACCAGTAATCCTGAATTTTGGCAGTAGAAAATCTATTGATGACAAACATTGGCAATCTTCCTTCACTCAACGGACTGAGAGCTTTTGAAGTTGCAGCGCGTCATCTGAATTTCAGAATGGCAGCTGAAGAACTTGGTGTGACCCAGGGCGCCGTCGCGCAGCAGGTTCGTGGATTGGAAGCCGAACTCGGTTTTGCTCTCTTCGAGCGTCTGCCGAAAAAACTTGCGCTAACAGGTGAAGGCCGAGCATATGTCGCTGATATCAGCCGCGCCTTCGAACTGATATCGAATGCGACGGCAAATCTGAAGCCACAGCCTATCAAGCTTACGGTCAGCACGACACCAACATTCGCTTCCAAATGGCTCATTCCGCGCTTGCCCGATTTCCGCAATAAACATCCGGACCTCGACCTTCATATTCTGGCGACTGACAGAATTTCTAACTTTCAATCGGACGGCGTGGATCTTGCAATACGATATGGCGCGCCACCTTTTGGAACTGGGCTTCAGGCAGAACTCCTGTTTGAGCAGGAGATAATCGCCGTCTGTAATCCTGCACTGATCATAGACGGTTCCAAGCCGGGAAATGCAGCCGAGCTTGCCCGCTACACATTGCTCCATGACGTCCATAATTTTTGGCCGGAATACATTGACCGCTTTTTAGGCGGAAACGATCCTTCACTGTATCGTAATATAAGTTTCTCCCAAACCTCTCACGCTATCGAAGCAGCGATTGCCGGTCAGGGGATAGCTTTGGCGACACGTTCATTTGTTTCCTCCGAGATTGAATCTAGACGTTTACGGCAGCTTTTCGAAGGAGTGCTAAAACCTCGCGCTGATTTCTATTTCTTGCGTCCGCGCTATCGAAAATCCGCAGCCGTTGACAAATTGCAGACCTGGATGAGAGATCAGGCGATGAAGATTGATGATATCTAGGTGGTGTGACATTCGCGGTTGATTTAATAATCCTAACGCTCCGCGCTAAACTGAGCGTCGCCCTCGCAAACAGATATTGAATTTTTTGGGCCCCAGTGCAGGTTTTGCCAGAGCTGTCTTCTCTTCAACAGATGAGTTCCCACCTTATTCGATGCGCCAATCGAAGTTCATTTTACAGATGAGATCCACAAGTCAAATGCGAGATGTCGATCCATCTTGTATAGAAAATCAACGCTTTGCCGCCGAACAGGGTGTCTCAATACACTGATAATGCTTTGAAGCTGCTTCATTTTGAAAGGGCGGCCACGGGATCGAGTTCGGATGCATTTCTGGCAGGCAGATCACCGAATGCAACGCCAATCGTGGTTGAGCACAGAAAAGCTGCGATGATTGATCCAGAGGAATAGATGAGCTTGAAGTTTGTGCGGAGCAGGTTAAACACCAAGCCAAAGCCCACGGCACGAAGAATTCCGAGCATTTCACATCCGCGGTGCAGTCTTCGCGGACGCAGCAGCGATTAATGCCAACGATACGCAGGACGCTCAAGGAAAAGACACGAAATTGCGCTCATCTGCCGGTATTAGCCTATGTGGGCGTCGCCTTTCGGTCCTCTGCGTTTCGACTATGCACTTCCTATTACTAAAGCGGAGTCGGACAAGGTTCAAAATTTCAATTTTGGTGTTTCAACGAAATTCTGATGGATATGTGTTGAATAATATAGCTCAGAAATGTGCGGTGTTTCAGAGGGTGCATTGATATGTTGAGACTAAATGAGGCGCCCGCCTTTCGTCTCGGCGTGCAGTTGAGTGCCGATCGAATTAGAGGCGATAAAGCTATGGAGCATCGTAACAGACGAAGGCAAGCTTATTGCCATCGGGATCGCGAACATATGCGCCGTAAAACCCTTCACCATACTGCGGACGACGTCCAGGTGCACCTTCGCAAACTCCGCCATTCTTCAGCGCCAGTTTATGAAGTCGGTCGATGACTTCAGGTGTACAAAGGAATGCTGTCATCGTTCCATTTCCAGAACGTGCTTCACCGCCATCATATGGATAGCCTGTAAAGAAGCGCGGAAATTTCTCGTCGTCGGATTTTCCCCAAGAAGCAGAACTTTCATCACGCCAGCATTGATCGAGGCCCATCGTTTCAAACAGTGGATCATAAAAGGCCACGGAACGGGCCAGGTCCGCCGTGCCGACCATCGTATAGGCAATTCCGCTCATCCGGGATTCCGCCAAATTGCAACACACCACGCTCGCACTTTGCCGAAAGATGTGGCCGATTTCAACAGCACCGTTTTGGCACCGGTATAGCTTGCTGGGTCTTAAATGAGCGGCATTCCGATCGACGGCTGAAAGGCGTGACGATTGGCGTTCACCTGCTCAATAATGAAATCCTTTACTCTTTCGGTACGCAACCGGTATCGCGGGTTCTCGTGAGTAACGATAAAATAGGAGCGCAAGAAGCTGATCTTATCGGGCAGCAGTCGCACAAGTTGCGGACTGTGTGCTGCAATAAAACATGGCAGCAGCGCTATGCCCACACCATGAGAGGTTGCATCCACTTGCGTAAGAATATTTGATACTTGAAGGTCGGCGTCCCGATGCGGGAGAAAATTTCGCAAATAGTCATGCGCGGGTGTAGGCATCAAATCCGGAATATAGCCGATGATAAAATGACGGTCGATGTCAGCAATAGAACCAATTGCCTCATGTGTCCGCAGATAATCATGGCTGCAATAAAGTCCGTATTCGTAATCGCAGAGTTTGCGCGACACTAATGGTCCAAGCGTTGGGCGCTCCATCATAATCGCAATGTCAGCCTCTCGTTTGGTGAGACTAACGATGGATGGATCAGCGATAAGCTCGATACGAATGTCGGACAATTCTTGTGGTAACAGATGTAAACGTCGCACCAGAAAGTTCGACGAAAAACCTTCTGGTATCGTCAGCCGCACCGGCCCTGACAGGCTGTTCACTTTGGACGACATCTCGGTCTGAATCCGAATGACAGCACTCTCCATCTGCTGCACCTCAGCCGCCAACTTCTCCCCTGCTTCGGTGATCTTGTATCCGCCCGGTGATCGTTCAAACAATGGCACGCGCAGACTGGTCTCAAGCGCGATAATTCGACGACTAAGTGTCGAGTGATCAAGGCCAATGTGACGCGCAGCAACTGTTAAACGCCCTAAACGAGCAACGGCCAGGAACGCTTTGAGGTCGTCCCAATTGATATCAGGGGTATGGGAATTTGCGCACATGCCGTTTGTATGTATGCGAATTTACAGCAAAGCAAGCAGTTTGTAACGCTTCAGATCACTTAGTGAGCGCTCAAAAGAGCGCCGTCAGGCCAAGAGAAAATACCGGGAGCAGTCAATGTCTATGTTCGAAAAACTCCGCGCCATGCAAGCTGCAGGAAAGCCAGTCCGCGTCGGCATTATCGGTGCGGGGAAATTCGGTTCGATGTATCTTTCACAGGTAAACCGAACACCGGGCGTGCACCTGGTCGGCGTTTCCGACCTCAATCCGGCAAATGCCCGTCAGTCCCTGCGCCGTGTTGGTTGGAACGACGCGCAATTTTCGGCTGTCTCATTCGAAGACGCGCATAAAAACCGTTCGACCTTCGTAACGGAAAACGCCGCTGATTTGCTGGCAAGCCCATTCATTGATGTGGTCATTGATGCAACCGGGCATCCGGCCGCTGGCGTTCGCCATGTTCTTTTGGCATGCGAGCACAAAAAACACATCGTCATGGTCAATGTGGAAGCCGACGTTCTGGCGGGCCCCTTATTGGCGAAGAAAGCCGCGGAAGCTGGCATCATCTACTCCATGGCGGCAGGCGACCAGCCCTCATTGATAGCAGAATTGTGCGACTGGGCCCGTTGCACTGGCTTCGACGTCGTTTGCGCCGGCAAAGGTACAAAATATCTCCCGGTTTATCACAAATCGACACCCGATAGCGTTTGGGGTCATTACGGCTTCACACCAGAACAGGTGGCGGGCGGTGACTTCAATCCAAAAATGTTCAACTCCTTTCTCGACGGCACCAAATCGGCATTGGAAATGGCAGCTGTTGCCAACGGCTGCGATCTCTTACCGCCCGATGATGGCCTTCTGTTCCCAGCTTGCGGCGCGGATGATTTGCAAAGCGTCCTTCGTCCCGAAGAATATGGCGGCATACTCAAGCGTCGCGGTACGGTCGAAGTGGTTTCATCCATTGAACGTGATGGTCGACCGGTGTTTCGAGACCTGCGCTGGGGCGTCTATGTCGTTATCGAAGGAGAAACCCAATATGTCCGTGACTGTTTCAATCAATACGGACTTCTGACAGATTCCACTGGCCGTTTCGCCGCGACCTACAAGCCCTATCACCTTATCGGACTTGAGCTGGGCATTTCAATCGCATCGATTGCAACGCGACAAGAGCCAACAGGTCGCACCAAAGGCTGGAGCGCTGACGTTGTGGCAGTTGCCAAGCGAAAACTCTGCGCTGGCGAGATGCTCGATGGCGAAGGCGGCTATACCGTGTATGGCAAAGTGATCCCGGCCGCCACCTCCTCAAAACTCGATGCAGTTCCAATCGGCCTAGCCCACGGCATGAAGCTCAAACATGACATTGAGGATGGACGCACCATCAGTTGGTCAGATGTTGAATACAACGCGAACGACGTCACTATCGGCTTGCGTAAAGAAATGGAGCGGGAATTTTTAACCGCCAGCTGACGCCCAGTTGATCCAGCAATCAGCCGTAAAAATCTAATAGAAAGAGGGCGATATGGCCAATAAAGATACCGCTACAGCTCATGGGCAAAGCCTCGGTGTGAAACTTGAAAACGGTACGCGTGTAACCCACGGCACTGGCGCGAATGTTAAGGTTCCGCTGGCGGGTTTCCCGGTCACCATGCACGAGCTTTACACAGGGTATAATGAAGACGCGAAGCTCTCATTTGCGGGTCAGTTCGGTTTTATAGAATTTCATACTGACTGCCGTTTGCCGCGTCATGTGCACATGATCCGCAACGTGGAAACGGGCATGCTGGAAATGTTGCCTGAGCGCATTCTGGTGCTCAACGGCGTCGCGGTAACCGAACTTTGCGGTGAGTATTTCGTCGTTGCTCCCGGAACCCTCGTCGATATTCCCTCCGGCGTCCCTCACACCTGGAATGCATGCCCGGCAGGGATAAAACTACCTGATGGTACCGTCTCAGACGGCCACTTTACAATGGTTTATAACTATTCCGACGAGACTAGCTTCTTTCCGACCGAGCAGACCGCGCTCCTGACGCATGCCAACGAATACAGAGCTTACGAGGGGGAGCTTGAGGATATTCGTTTTCCTGTGATGTCGACTGAGGAGATTGCAAGCAAAGCCCGCTTGGTCTGGAACACAGAACTACAGCAGGGATTGGAACTGGCCTGACCGACATCTGCTGCGGGGTTCAAGAAACCTCAGCAGTATTTGCCCAATGGCGCTATGCGTTCGTATGAACGCGTGGCGCGAATGGGTATTCGGGGCAGGTTGAGCCATTTGACGATGAATTCACTTTGGGAGGATTGAATGAATTCGATAAAAAAAGAGGACCGCGGCATTATTGCTTCGATCTTCCGCACACTTGGTAAAATTCCTGGTTCAATGATGATTGTGCCGCTGTTCATGGGTGCAACAATCAATACGTTTTGGCCCGAACTTTTAGACGTTGGCAGCTTTACCACTGCACTCTTCCGGGACGGGACAGGCACTTTACTCGGCTTGTTTTTCTTCTGCATGGGGGCACAAATTGATTTTAGGCAAACGTCTGCGACCGTGCAAAAGGGGGTGGCAATCCTTTTAGGCAAGGCCTTCATCGGCGGAAGTATCGGCCTGCTTGTTGCATTCTACATGCCAGATGGCACGCTTTGGGGATTGACGCCGCTTGCCATTATTGCCGGCATGACGAACTCCAATTCCGCGCTATACGTGGCGCTCACCAAGCAATTCGGCAATGCGTCCGACCGCGGCGCGGTGTCGGTGATTTCGCTTAATGATGGGCCCTTTATCACGCTGTTGATCCTCGGGACCGCAGGGCTCGCCGCCTTCCCTCTTACGATGCTTGTAGGTTGCCTCTTGCCACTTATCATCGGTTTTATCGTTGGCAATAATTCGCCAAAAGCACGCGAATTCCTTGCTCCAGGCGAAATGTTGCTGATCCCATTCCTTGGTTTTGTTGTCGGACGCGGCATTGATTTCTCAATGCTGCTGCAGGCAGGCATGCAGGGAATTATTCTTGGTATCGGTACAGTCATTGCTTCGGGCTTGTTCGCCATGCTGTTCCTTCATGTCATGCACATCGTGACGCGCCGTCCTAAAGCGACCCGCAACCTGATATCGGGTGCCGCTGAATCGACGGTCGCCGGTAATGCCGTTGCCACGCCTGCAGCAGTCGCGCTGCTTGACCCAAGTTACAAAGCGATTGAGGCGATCTCCACATCACAAGTTGCCGCCGCAACCATCACCACAGCACTTCTCGTTCCATTTCTTGTTGTGTTTGTGGCTCGTTGGCAGCAATCCCGAGGCATTTCGCCTGCCGCAGAGGAGCGCTGGATCGACACTGGCAGCGCTGAAGAAGCACCGCTTTCGAAAACTCAGCAACAGGCAGCCTAGCGGCAATCGCTGCCACTTGGGGTGCGCAGCGGAGTGATCCGCCGTCCGTCATCTTATTTGCAAACAAACTATGACCATCTGAGGAGTAGACCATGACCGTTAACCCGTTCATCGGCCTTGATCGCACGTATCGGAACTATATCGATGGCGTGTTCGTTGATGCCACGACCGGCCTGATCGACGTCACCAATCCTTCAACCGGTGCGATCATTGCCCGCGTTCCCGATTCCAGTAAGGCAGATGTCGACCTTGCGGTGACAGCCGCACGGAAGGCTCAGCGAGACTGGGAACGGCTAGCAGCTATCGAACGCGCCGGATATTTGCGCCAGATTTCTGCAAAAGTTCGCGAGAACCGCGTCGCACTCGCGGACGTCCTTGTAAAGGAACAAGGGAAAGTACAGGGCCTCGCTCAAGTCGAGGTAGATTTCACTGCTGATTATCTCGATTACATGGCCGAATGGGCGCGGCGCATTGAAGGTGAAGTTTTAACCTCAGACCGACCGAACGAAACCATGCTTTTGCTGCGTAAGCCGGTGGGCGTAGTTGCTGGTATCCTGCCTTGGAATTTCCCTTTCTTTCTGATTGCGCGCAAACTCGCCCCCGCACTTGTCACAGGCAACACGATCGTCATTAAGCCAAGTGAAGAAACTCCCATCAACGCATTTATCTTCGCAGAGCTGGTCGCCCAAACAGATCTCCCAAAAGGCGTTTTCAACCTTATTGGCGGCGTAGGCCGCACAAGCGGCGAAGCGCTCGCCTCACATCCAGGCGTTGACCTCATCACGTTCACCGGCTCGGTAGGGACAGGTTCGCATATTATGCAATTGGCGGGCAAAAATCTGACCCGTGTCAATTTGGAGTTGGGTGGCAAAGCACCGGCGATCGTTCTCAAAGATGCTGATCTCGGCCTTGCTGCGAAGGCTATCTTTGATTCACGCGTTATCAATACAGGCCAGGTCTGCAACTGCGCTGAGCGTGTATATGTCGAGCGAGAGATCCATGACGCACTCGTTGCGAGACTGAAGGTTCTGTTTGAGGGAACTCGCTATGGTGACCCTTCCGTGGAAAATGATTTGCACATGGGGCCGTTGATAAATCAATCAGGCTTGGACAAGGTCGCAGATGCTGTAGAATTGGCCAAAAAGCAGGGTGCCATAGTTGTCACTGGAGGCAAAATTGCCGATCAAGTGAAAGGCTTCCATTACGAGCCGACTTTGATAATCGGCGCTTCCGCCGATATGGATATCATGCGCCGCGAGATCTTCGGACCTGTTCTGCCGATCCAGAGCGTAGAGAGCCTTGATGAAGCTATCGCATTGGCCAACGATTCGGATTATGGCCTCACCTCGTCGATTTACACTCGTGATCTCAACTCGGCCCTTAAAGCTGCACGTGAGCTGAAGTTTGGTGAAACCTACATCAATCGTGAAAACTTTGAAGCCATGCAGGGTTTCCACGCAGGGCGCCGAAAGTCCGGCATTGGCGGCGCCGACGGAAAACACGGTCTTTATGAATTCACCGAGACGCATGTCGTTTATATCAAGGGCGAATGATCTTTCATCTTGGCTCATTACCGGGCGCTGAATAAGCGCTCGGAATATCTTCCCATCTGCGTATCTATGCAGTATTCGCTAAGCTCCGGAGACTTGATGGGGGAAAGGAGAAGCGCCATGCGCCTCAATGATTGTCACAATTTCCATGATTTCCGAACGCTTGCGAAGAAGCGTCTGCCCAGTCCGATCTTCAATTATATTGACGGCGGCGCAGACGACGAAGTCACGTTGCGTCGTAACACCGGTGCATTCGAGAATTGCGACTTGGTTCCCAATATCCTGCGCGGCGTCGATGATATTGACCTCTCGGTGGAAGTCATGGGCATCAAATTGGATCTGCCCGTCTATTTATCGCCAACGGCGTTGCAACGCCTGTTTCACCATCAAGGAGAGCGGGCGACCGCTGCGGCAGCGGAAAAATTTGGCACGATGTTTGGTTGCTCCTCGCTCGGAACAGTTTCGATGGAGGAACTGGCGCGCAAACACCGCAACCCACAGGTTTATCAGTTCTACTTCCATAAGGACCGCGGCCTTAACAGAGCCATGATGCAGAAGGCCAAAGAAAGCGGTATCGAAGTGATGATGCTAACGGTCGACAGCATCACTGGCGGCAACCGCGAGCGCGATTTGCGTACAGGCTTTTCCATTCCCTTCCGCCTAACACTTGCTGGCATGCTTCAATTCGCAGTCAAACCGATGTGGGGATTGAACTATGTCGCCCATGAAAAATTCAGCTTGCCGCAACTTGATGCCCATATTGACATGAAGGGCGACACGCTGACAATCGGACGCTACTTCACCGAAATGTTGGAGCCCTCCATGAACTGGGACGATGTGGCCGGCATGGTCGAGGAATGGGGTGGAAAATTCTGCCTCAAGGGCGTCATGAGCGCAACGGACGCCCGAAACGCTGCCTCAATCGGCTGTAATGGCATTGTGCTTTCCAACCACGGTGGACGTCAGCTTGACGGATCACGCACGGGCTTTGACCAGCTTAGCGAAATCGTTCAGGCAGTCGGTGATCGTCTAGACGTTATGATAGATGGCGGCATCCAGCGTGGCACCCATGTTCTAAAGGCGCTGTCGCTTGGAGCAAAGGCCGTGGGACTTGGACGGTTCTATCTTTACGCTCTGGCAGCTGCAGGCCAACCAGGTATCGAACGTGCACTCGGCCAGTTGCAGGCGGAGCTTCTTCGCGACATGCGTTTGATGGGCGCGCGTAAAGTGTCTGATCTCACCCCTGACAATCTCCGGTTCCGCTGACTGTCTTCGCATTTCCCGGCTAACGTATCCATCACCGAACACTTGGAGTACAAATGCAATTTTCCGCCAATCTAGGCTTCTTGTGGAGCGATCTGCCACTTACCGAGGCGATCCGCCGAGCAAAAAAAGCTGGATTTGATGCCGTGGAATGCCATTGGCCCTACGACACGCCTTCCACCGAAGTGGCCGCAGCTCTTGTCGAAACAGGCCTTGAGATGCTCGGCCTCAATACCCGGCGTGGCGGTGAAGGCGAGAACGGGTTACTTGCCGTGCCTGGTCGTGAGCAAGAAGCACGTTTAGCGATTGATGAGGCGATTGACTACGCGGTCGCGACAGGCACCCAAGCGGTTCATGCCATGGCTGGAATAGCAAGTGGTCGCATTGCTCACACGACCTACCTCGAAAATCTCAGCTACGCCTGTTCCAAAGCAAAAAAACATAGCATTACGATCTTGATCGAGCCGCTCAATCCTCACGATGCACCGGGCTATTTCTTAAATACAGCGGCCCAGGCGGAGTCGATCATACGTGAACTCGGCCAACCAGAGCTACGCCTAATGTTTGACGTTTATCACCATCAAATCACAGCTGGTGATATCTGTCGAAGCTTCGATGCCTTGTTACCGATTATTGGCCATGTCCAGATCGCATCCGTGCCGATGAGAGCCCGTCCTGATTTGGGCGAAGTCGATTATCGTTTTGTATTGTCGCATTTGAAAGCACGTGGCTGGTCCCGGCCAGTGGGTGCGGAATATCGTGCCACTGGCCCAACGGAAGACTCGCTCGGCTGGCTATCAGATTTCCGAACCCTCTAGCTCGACTGTGAATTTATCCACACACCGCAGATCTACAATAGCTTGGCAAATGTATCTCAGGAGCGATGATACTACGATTGCTGCAACCCACCCATAGCAACCAGACAGTGAGAACTTTTCCTATGTGACCAATTGCTTGTTCGAAGGCGCTGACAAAGGCCAACTCTGAGAAGGTACTTCATAAGGAAATTTCTCAGCCGTGCTTCGACCAGCAAACTGCGCTTCTGCATGGCAAGCGACCACCCAAGAAAGCACATCTGAAAAGACAAATGTGCCACCATTGCCCACTGAAAATGCCACTTCAAAACAGTGATAAAAGGGCAATAGGTTCCGGTGCCGCCCGCTATCGAGGTTCAAACGCTTTCAGTCGTGGGAAAGAGAATAGCTTTATACCCACACCTTGGGGATTAACTTCAATGGCGGCCGAAAGAATTTTGCTTAAAGTCGACTTCCCCATTATACCCGTAGCGTGCAGATATCCGCTGGAAATCTTCTTTTGAGAATCCAGACCAGGAATAGTTCCGGACATTTTTTCCCGTTTTTCGGTCCTGGACATAAAATGAAAGGCCTGCGGACTTTTCGGGGAAATTGACGACCTTATGAAGGGCGGGAACCCACTTATAGCGCGTTAAAGGAAAATCCTTCCTTCCGCCCAAAAGTGTACGCACACGAAATCCAGTATCGTAAAACTGATACTGCAGAACGAAGAAATAATCTCTACGCACGAGCAAAAAAACGATGAGCCCCAGCACAATTGTCGATAAATAAAACAGCGGTGATGA
The DNA here is from genome assembly GCF_030268145.1 of Brucella sp. NBRC 12950. Lineage (NCBI taxonomy): Bacteria > Pseudomonadati > Pseudomonadota > Alphaproteobacteria > Hyphomicrobiales > Brucellaceae > Brucella > Brucella sp. NBRC 12950. Next base: position 221,953 of record NZ_BSQC01000009.1, on the reverse strand, counting down.
GACATTCCTATCGATCGTAAATCGGTAGGCGTAGTTGAAAACGAGTGATAACAGTCCGACTGCAATGACAATCTGTCCGAGCTGGGTGGCAATCCACTTGACCGGGTGCGTAACAGAAATATTCTCAACGCCACCTTTGATTGAACCCGGCATCATCAAGCTTCCCTTTGATTTTATTTGGAATATGCCATCCTTCGAGCAGTCCATCGCATAGAATTAACATGCGAGTTTCTCTTCTCCGGTAACAGAAGCAACTATTCTTCACAATACATATTGTTTGTATCAGTTGGTTTTCATCAGCTTCAGACGTCTCGGATTAAGGTCTCCGATTTGCCGTGAGACAAAACGAGAATTAATTTGGGACATTTCCGTCTTGAGCACAGCTCCTTCCCCAGGTTATTAAGAAGGTGCGGGGGCCGGCGATGAAGTCGGCGTCTGAAAAGATGCCACCGGTCAATAACCGGCTTCATCGCCGCCAATTTATCCAGTCTTTCATGACCGAAATTTACTTTCTTCTATAATCCTAATTCTATTAGTTTGATATTCGTATTAACAAGCACTTTTTCAACTTCTTTATACCTTGCGTGTCGGGCGGCCACACAGGTAGTGGCTGCCCGAAATGCGCGAAGATGCTTCCAAATTATTTATGGGTCAAACGAATACTTGGTGTTGTTCGACATACTTCTTACGAGCCTGATAGAGGATCCACGGCTCCATACGCTGGAGTTTGAAGCCATGGCACTACGCTGTGCTCGGAAAAATAGCCGGGTACACTGATTACAAGGTGCAACGTGCAACCTGCCAAGTCTGGGAAACATATGCTTGCAAGCATTGAAAACATAGCATTCTATCTGTTTCATGCTGCCGAATTAACATCCCACAACTTAGTGGGCCTAAAGTGCCCTTGTTTATTGGCCGAAGCGGACCACCGGCGAAACAAGGTGGTTAAGTGTTCCCGATAGAGACTTCATTTGGGCGATTTGCGGAAGTCGAACTTTGCTCGACAGCTTGCCTGTCTTCACGGTAGCGATGGTTTAAGAGCGCGAAGTAACGCAAGAAGCGCGGCTTTTAATTCAGCGACATCATCTTGTTGTGCACGTAATGCAATCTCGTTCATTGCACCATTGAGCAAGACGGACAGTCCCATGGAACTGCTCGAGAAGCAGATCGCGCCTTCATTAATCGCCTCCTCAACGCCAATTCTCAGCAGATCAAAGGAAAGTTCGCGATCAAGCGATTCCCACCGCTCGCGCCCTAGCACTCCGGGCGCATCAACAACGAGGATACTGCGATTTTGTGGCTGGGCCATGAAGTCGATCCACGCAATTGCCCCTTGCTCCAAAGACTCGAATGCGTTGCCTGAATCCTTGGTTGCCTCCTGGATGCCCTCTGCTGCCTCGGCAGCGAGCACCCGGCAAACAGCTTCGAACAAGTCGGCCTTGTCGCGATAGTGATGGTAAAGCGCGCCACGTGTTACACCGGCTTCGGCAATGATTGCATCGGTGCTGGTCTGAGCATAGCCGTTGCGTGCGAATAATGTCCGAGCCGCTGCAACCAACCGCCCTTTGGTTTGGATTGTACGAAGCTCGTTCCTTGTCATAACCCTAACCTTCAGCTGTATTGACAGTTGGACAGATTATTTCTAGTGTGCGTAAAACATACCGATAGTCTGTTTGTTTAATTATAGCAAGGAGCTGTTATGCGATTTCTGGATCGATACCCCATCATTGTTACTCCGAAAAAGGACGCGGCTCGCGACTTTTGGGTAAAACATCTCGGATTTAGTGTGACTTTCGACAGCCATTGGTTCTGCCTGCTTGCTGCGGAGGACGCTACGGCCTCAATCGCATTCATGACGCCCGATCATCCTTCGTCGCCTCCGGGCTCAGATAGCTTTGCGGGAACTGGCATGTGTTTGGAACTCGAGGTTGCGGACGCAAAAGCGGCTTATGACGAGTTGACAGAAAGGGGGCTCCCTATCAGTTACCCAATCACCGAGGAACCATTCGGGCAACGCCGCTTTGGTTTTGAAGATCCATCTGGTTTATGGGTGGATATCGTTGAACAGATCGCACCGCAAACAGGGTTTTGGGACAAGTACATGGTGTGATCTGTTTCAAAAGTTCCGTCAATGATGACACGTTCGCATTCAGGCTTTGCACGATTGGAACATAATCAACGCTCAAAGGTCGGCTCTACTTACGGTCTTCAATTGACAGCATGGCCCTGCAGTTGCGTGCAATTTCCGCCAAAACAGTGATGTGAGAACTGAAATCGGATTGCAAGAGCCTGGTCATTGCTTTCTTTATGGATCAGGCTCTCGGTCTCTTGTCTTGTTAGGATAGATGTCAGCCGTGATAGTTGCGGCGTTTGCGTTGAAGCTCAGGTGCAATTTCGACGATGCTCGGATTCTCTTCGGGCAAGATGAGGTAAAGCAATTCCCGGATGTTTTTGCTTCCTCTGGATTTATCTTTACTAAATCCGAAAATCAGACAAGCGACCTCGCTATGATAGAATGCAGATCGACTAACGAATGCGATCGACGATAGCCTGCGATGGTCAAAACTCACTTCCGTTCGTGCGGTATATCCTGCTCTATCCCAAATAACTACCTCGGGTTCGTCTCCACAGATAAAAGAAAGTCCTTCAATAATATTTCCCGGACGCACAATAACCTTATCGACACTGAAAATATTTCCCTCCTTCGCTTTTGGCACAGCGATTATTTTTGGGTCCACAATATTGTCTTTCATCGGTGGCAACCCAGTGGTGTCTGCACGTTGCTCGGTCGGCGCACCGTTCTCCCACTGAAGCGGCCCCATTGCGTGCGGGTAATGAATATTGAAATTTGTCGGGATATTTAACCGTAGATCCCAAAGGTGAAATCCGATCTCGATTTCGGTCATATTCGCTAAAGGTCTTGAGTAAGTGATCCCCACATAACCGCCATCATCGGCGGTGCCGTAAGCGATACTGTAGATATCCTGAAACATTTCCGGAGGGATTATGGTTTTGGCTTCTGGATGTGTGAAGGGGCTCATATAACTCAGTATTATTCTGAAATCATCGACCTTTTCAGTAGTATAGGCTCTAGCTTCCGCCATATAGTTGTAGTGAAGAATGCCATGTTTTCCGGCTGGAGGTGCTTTTAATTCGGAGCTTCTTAGATATTCATCCACCGAAGCGCTCATGTAGTGGTCGTATTCAATAAATCGCTTTTCGAACTGCTGCCTAAAGCTAACCATGTCTTTTGCGGGCCATTCCCAAGCCGCACTGTTGAGAATGCACGTTCTCATCAGGGCCCCGTGCATATTAGAAACCATCCCGAAAAACGGTAGAAGCAGGACTTTGAAGTTGTCGTTCTGCAGGATCGACAGAAGATGCGCATGGTGGTCGTCGAGAATCTGAAACTTCACGCGAATTGTCTCTGGCGAAGCGTTCTTGATGGCTTCAGTGAAGTCTCTGAATGACTGGCCAAGGGCCGTTACTTCGGCCTGCATGGTGTTGAAGGTGAGTTCATCGATCTTTTGATCGACGTGTTTCTCTATTTCCTCGATCGCCCGGCGCCATACATCTTCGCGTTTTCGTTGGTGGGATGGGAAGAACAATTCCAACAGTCCCCCGATGACGGTACCCAGAACCGGTACAAATTCATCTGCGACGGACATACCGATTTCAATAATATATTTTGCATCTTCAAACGGGTCTGCACCCGAAACTTCGTAGTCCCAATTTAATTTATTGATACCATTATACATAAATATGATCCTGATAGTTTAATTTATTACAAAAAGACATTATGGCACGTGATAATAAATAGAATAATAGCTATAAATTGCTTGTTAAAGGCGGTTAACTCAAAAAGAAATATTTAGTATTTTAAGTAGAGACCTTCACCTTATTTTTCGCTAACCTTTATTTGCGGTATAAGGGATCAATCTGCGGTCGGCAGATTAATCGCGAACTTCCCAGCGATACTCTGCTTGGAGTTCTGCTTCTCAGAGGGTTCACGGCCTTATCAAGGCGTGCTGGTCCTAAAATATAGCAAGCCTGTTCATTCAGTACCGTCATTGGTGCTGCTTTCAGAGGTTTAGTTGCAATCTAAGACAGACATACCTAGGCGAGCGATGATTGAGTGGCGGCCTTTGGCACGTGGCATGTGCTGCGCTTTATGACAATCCTTCACCATCAACGGTAAACGCGGAGCATTGTCTCGACTAAGGTATTGTGCCGCGCGTCGAGGGTTTAGCGACAACAGAACAGCCAAACGGCCAATCTTGTCCAGTCTTACCTCGTTAGAGCGCCGCAGAAATCTCCGGCTCTTAAAATCCCTCATACCGTCCCCTGCCCTCCGTACAATTTACTTGGTTTTTTGCACATACACCTTCGCGCAGCGTGATAGCGCATTACGAACCAGCCTGATTTGGGATCTGATCTGCGATCCAGAAACCTTCATCATAAAAAACGGATCTGAAGTTCATCTATTTGAAGGGGTGGCTGTTTGGCATATGCGTTACTCGTATTGACTAACTCCTGGCATAAACAGTGCGGAAAGTGAAAAAGCCCCGCCTCCTGCCTTTTGCGTTAGCGTACGAAGATAACCGCCTGGCGAACGGATTTCGGCTGCGCGTTGCAATATCCAAGCGATCGAAGCTGATACCCCGTCCCTTCCTAACACCTGTATTGCGTCGCGGTAGGCGTGATCGCTGATGCCGAAAAACGAAGCAACAACTCTGGCTGCATCGAACAAATCACGCCAAGAGCTAATTCCTTTGGTGGCATAAGCTCTGATATCGGGACAGCACCGGAGGACCAAGTCCAGTGGAACGCTTAATCTCGTCTGAACGTGGACCTCACTGCTTGGTTTCGCAAGAGGACTGGGGTCTTCTTTCAAATCGTTCAAATTTATATTTTTAGATTCTAAAAGGGATTCTGGTAGGGATTCATTATGCTGCCGCTCAATTTGGGCTGCGTCGACGCTCAATTGTCTTGTTTTATCTATATCTTTCATGTGGTTAGACAATTCGCGTAGAATTGCTTCAAGTTCTGCTTTGATTGTGCCGAGGCGGTCGTGCGATGCGCGACGTGGAATTGCGTCGACAATGCTTCGAAAGCGCAGGAAAATTGCACTGAGCGACGCTGGTTGGTCCAAGGCATTATCGATTGGAAACTGTGCAGCAATTTCTCGCCTTAGGACCGAGACTTCGTCGCGCAAGCGCTTGAGTGCCTTAGCAGCTGCCGCAATTCTTGCAGCAGTCTTCGCGATATCGGCAGCACGTGCCAAGAGTGGAGACAAAGAAAAGCCAAAGGCAAGCTCAATGTCGCCTTCGTTGTCCTTGTGTGCGTAGCGCTTGCGGGTTGGGCTGTCTTTGCGTTCAATAATACCGCTATTGATGAGGGCCGAGAGATGGCGACGAAGGGTGGATTCGGCCATTCCATGAGCACGCAGACTAAGCTGACGATTGGATGGGAACACCACAAGCCCGTTCTTTTCGTTGAGGTCGTCGCCGGGTAAAAACGACAGCAACGAGCTCAGGACAGCCAGACATCTATCGTTTAAGCCGAATTCGGATTTTGCGACGCAGAGCTGCTTGTAAATAATCCATCGGTTGACAGTGCTGGACTGTTGGCCTTGGGAGCAAGACTTAGAATTTTGGGCAAGATAAGGCGTTCGTCCGCGGGTGGCGGACGTTAACGATTCCATAACGTGCATGTCCTCTACCTTTCAAAAAGGCAAAAGAAAGTTGCCCGCCAAAAATGACGCCAAAATGCTTGACACTGTTTCGTGGAAATGCGATTCTCGTACTTGCTAAGGTTTGAGAGAGGCTTCCATGACGGCGACGTTATCGGGGGCCTTTTTCTTTTTGCGGTTAATCTCCAGTTTTTATTTCGTCAGATGTCCGGTATTCGTCATAAAGACGATCCAGATGGTTTGATATCCATTCACCAAATCCGGCTGCGTTTGTGCTGGCCAGTTCGATTGCTACTTTTTTCGGCTTCCGGCTCATCGTGAAATGGACGCGGTTATCCATTGAGTTCCATGATTTTTCTGCTGGCTGGCTTTTGGCGGAGGCTAGCTCCTTGTCCTGCAAGGCGCTGCGTTTCAGAGATTCCGTGACATATTGGAAACGCTGCTCGCTGCTTGATCCGATAAAGTTGTCCGCGGACAACTCTGCCAGGAATTTAGCGGCCTGACCGTCTTTGAGCTGTTCTCCGAGTTCTTGCCAGCGTCTACGTCCCACTTCTTGAGCAGCTCCGATCGCTTCAATCAGTGGATGGCCGATCATGCGTACGATTGAAAGCATTTTGGAGATTGCGGCTTTATCGACCCCAAGGGCCGACATTGCAATGTCGCGATCAAAGCCTTGATCTTCCAACCGTGCCGCGAACATGGCGCGTTCGATGAATGATAGATTGGCGCGAGCATTATTTTCCTGGCCTTGATTGACGACAAGTTGTTCATCGGTCAGTGCACGAACGACAGCGCGAACTTTAATCCCAAGTTCACGCGCTGCAGCCAACCTTCGATGCCCAAAAGCAACCTGAAACCGTTCTGGCTTTTCGGGATGTGGGCGAACGAGTATCGGAACAAGCTGGCCATTATCACGGATTTGCGAAACGAGTTCGGCCAGATGGTCGGGATCAATGCTTAAGCGATCCGATACAAATGAACTGTCGATCAGCTCCGGATCGAGTTCGACGATCACTTGTCCCTCGGCGAGCTGCTTTTCAAGAATGTCGACGCGCTCGACCTTCTGCGTGATATTTCCCAGAGACTTCGAGATACCGCCAACGCCCCCTGCCCGGGCCGCCGGAACAAAACCTGCTAACGGACGTGATTGGGTAATGTCGCTGCTTGGACCAATGTTGACGGTTTCGTCAACAATTCGGGAAACTTCGATAAGGTTCTTTCGCGCCATCGCCTACTACCTCCCCCACGTTGATTTAATCAGGTCTTCTATTTCACCATTCACTGCGTTGAGCGAATCCATCGCTCTGTCGTAGGTACCGCGAATAAACTGTGAACGCTCCACTTCGTATAAGGTTTGCTTGGTTACACCGGCATCTGAGATCGCAGTCGATTTCAGCATAGCGTTGTGCAACATGCGATTGCCGAAAATTGCCCGCATAAAACCGGTCATTTGACTTTGGGGGCCGTCATTGGGTTCATAACGTGTTACCAGATAGCGCATCCAGTCGTAGCTTGTTCGGCCACCCGCCCGTTCAACGACAGACATGAGTTCGCTGGTCATCGCGAGAAACTGACTCATCGACATGACGTCCAGCATTTGCGGATGTACGGTGATCAGCATGCCGGTGGCAGCGCAGAGCGCCGACATGGTCAAAAAGCCCAGTTGTGGTGGGCAATCAATCACAACGACGTCGTAAAGGCTTTCAACATCGGCAATAACTTCCCCGATGCGGGCAAAAAACATCGTCTCTGCGCGTCCCGTGGTAATCGCTTTCGGAGTTTCGTGTTCGAACTCCATCAGTTCAAGGTTTCCCGGGATCACATGGAGGTTAGGCGTGTAGGTCGCCCGCACTATATCGGTGATCGGACGCGGGTCCTCGTAACGAATGGCTCCGTATAACGTCTCCCCTTCCCCGACATCGAGTTCCGGCTGGTGGCCGAACAAAGCGGATAGTGATGCTTGCGGGTCGAGGTCAATGGCCAACACGCGGTAGCCGCGCAAAGCCAAAAATTGCGCGACATGAGCGGAAGTTGTCGTTTTGGCCGATCCACCTTTGAAGTTCATCACTGCAATGACTTGCAGTTTTTCACCTGGGCGTCGGTTCGGTGCATATTTCGGCGAGCCGTTTTTTGCGTCCAGGCTCTTCCTAATTCGATCCATATCTTCGGGCGTATACATCCGGCGACCATTTGCCAACGGTTCGGGTCCGAAACCTTCCGCTGCCACCTGCCGGAGATACCCCTCCCCTATTCCTATAAAGCTTGCGGCTTCGGCGGGGGTGAACTGACGGATCGATTTGCGCGCGGTGGGCGAGAAAATCTTTTGCTGATGGAGCTGAAGCTGACGTGACAGCTCAAGAGAATCTGCCGATAACATGGTCGGTAGATGTTCTTGTTCATTGAGCCGGTGATAGTTTGTTAACATTTTCTGCCTTCAACTTCGCAAAAGATATAGGATTGTCCATAACTGCGTAGTTGTTAGTAAGCCCGATTCGTAAACATTTTACAAACAATTAACTATAGGACGCTTTTTCATCTAAATCATGAGTATTGCTGCTTGGTCTTTAGTTCTGGAGCAGTTTGTTTCGTTTCCGCTTCAACCGAGATAGCATATTGAACCGTGCTAAAGTGCGAATAGAACGTTAAGCAGAACGTTTCGGATGCGATCCGAATAAGTTGTCCGCGGACAACTGCGCCGAGCCCCGTATCTACCTTAGGTCGGGTGAATGTCTCAAATCGCGGTTCGGATAGCCATTGGATCGGAAGAAGCAGAGGGTTGCAATCTGGTAATTCTCAGTTGTCCGCGGACAACTCTGTAAAGATGGTCTAAACTTGCTGAAGCTGAGGCGCATTCGTTCTCGGCCCACGAGATCGATCCTGTCCGAACCGCTGAAGGCGAATGTGTTTCGTATGAGCGCCACCGTGAGGATGTTCTCTCTTATCTTTGGTAAAGGATTAACTTGAGCGCGAAAATAGCTAAGCTGGACGGGTGGCCGTGTTTCTTGGTGCGCCATAAGGTTATGTCCGGCGAGACCGGCCGCGTCACTCTCGCTCGTTGAGGTGAGTGGGCAGCCAACTCTTGTCGGTCAGTGCTGCGGAGGTGTTGATAAGTTGTCCGCGGACAACTTTGGCGAGGCCAGTACACGAAAAGCGGGGGTCATCAGGTTGATCGCAGTCCCGAGCTTGCAGCAAGTGATGGGCCGCTCCGTTCGCTCGTCTCATTTTCTCCCAGCAATATTCTAAGTGGTTTCGACTTCTTGCCACGAGTAGCGCAGCTTGAGGTCGGTGATGATTCACAGCCTTATTGAGAGCCGCATCCGACAAGGCGAGCCTCGGCTGGCCGGGTTTTGCTGAAGGCGGCGGGATCGGTCGATGAAGCCTATTGGTGGACCGGAAAGAAGCCTTGCAAAGGCGTCGGCAGTTGTTTGATCTGGTGGGCTGAGCAGGATTGGGGATATTTCACTGCCAGCGCGCTGTTGCCGGTGCGTAGCGAGAGTAGGAGCTGGTTGCCGTATGAGAGTTGTCCGCGGACAACTCGGTCTGTGAGAATAATTGACTGGCTTTTCCAATCTCCATAGCAACCAAAACAGCCCGGCGGGGAGCCTGCAATCTTTAGGGATGACCAGATCTATTCTCTCGTAAGTCTTTTGAGCACGGGGAAGTTCAGGAGCTGCAATCCGATAACGCAGATGATTGAGGTTGCTTCCTGGTCAATTGGGAGATGGTGTGAACATATGACGAAGGTCACAAGCTGGCGCTACAGTTGCCGGTATTTATGCCAGTATTGAAGGAAAAGCTTGCTCTCTTCCGCGCTGAGGCGGGGCGATCCCTGAGGTGGAGCCAAAAGCGTCGATTTCTTCCTGGTCGCTGATCGATCATGTTATCACATGGAAATAAATGGGCTTAGCCACTGACAATGCGGCTGGTGTGTTTGATCTTCGCGAGAAAAGCGCTGGGAGTCAGTCTTGATGGGGGAGGTCATTGACAAAGGATTATACAACGCTTGGCGTCATGCCGTCTTTCACAAAGGGAAGATATCTCATTAGCTGTAGAAACTGAACTGTAAATGCGAGGTTCATCCTGCGTAGCTATTGAGAGCGAGGCGAGGGGCGAGCAATGTTGATGCTCTGCGGCAAATCTTCACCTAGGGGTAATCCGCTCCAAAGGGAGTGGGTCCAGCGTTTACGGAGCTGTGGACGCTCGATTGACTTACTTATGCAATTCAGACGTCGATAACCGGAACGGCTCGGAACAGCCTATCCTACGAAATATTAGATCAGCCGTGTCAGAACGGCACATGACCGTTGTTCGACCAGACCGCACGATAGGGGAGGGGGCGTGTTTTTCAGACGTGTGTATCGATGCTCCGCGGAAGATCCGCAAGGCTTGAGCCTGGACAACTGCCGTAGTCACCTGCTGAACAGATCTGGCAATCCTTCCGATCACTAGCTGCGAGGCGTCTTGGATTGGTTGTCGTCTTGAAGGATGAATGAGAGCACCGAAGTGGACCAATAACTCGGTGCCACCTTGACCATTTGGCGGATCTGCGGCAAAATAAGAGTGCAAATCTACATGATTCCTCGTGGGCGAAAGGCTGATGGTCCGTTCCACTTGGGAAGAGAAAATCCCCTCCATCTCGATATATTTTGGCTCCCAAGATGTTTGTCAGGGTAGCGAAACCTAATTGAGGTTTTGCTTTATTTAACGTAAAATTCTCTAATAAAGTCAATCGAAATTGAGCACGGCGTAATCCCTGTTTCAGGGGCAATCGCGGCTGAATTAGAGGCGGAGCCAATTCGCTGAGCACAGTTTTAAACGTTACGGCTTGGTTCGCATTTTCTTCTACGGTTTCATAACAGAATGGATAGAAGTCTTCGGAGGCCTGTTATGTTTGAGATCGATATTGATGGACTAAGCGGGGATAAAATTTACGGGTTGAGCGGCCGGATTTAAGACCTCAACACGGCGTTAGAATGCAAATGGCGAACACGGCATTGGTGTCGCTCGCTTTGCTGATGCAAATATTTTTATCGATACTTTCAGAAACCCAAAATCTCTGCGCTGACCGGATACGAGTACGTAATCAAGACTCTATCGATCAAAGGGGAGATGCTTCGCTCATGCTTGCCAGAAATTCAACCAGCGAAATCAGATACGCCTATGCTTCAAACAATGTGGCGCCACTCATGAATTTACCGCTGGTCCATTCTTGGTTGCTACCCAATTTCAGGGATTGCTTTTGAATGGGTTGCCTTTCTAATGACGCGTCGCTTGGAGACGAATTCTTATGGGATATTTAGAATAGTGATTAATATCTGTGTTCAGTGCCGACTTGGCACAAAGCTTATTCGGCTAGGGTTGCCCACTCTAAGCCCTTTGAATCCTGCGACTTGAAAGAAGCGATCTTTTCGCCCTTTGCTTAAATCTCACACCCGGTGAATGTCAAAGTCTGGCAGACCGCTTCCTAAAGGGGCTAATGCGTAATGAAGTGTACAATTGCAACGGCGATTATACTGACATCGGGAACATGTTTATCGTCGTCTGCCTGGGCGCAGGAAGTCTATGATTTCCAGGACGCGAAAGGGCAGTCATTCATAACCGCTAAATATTATGGTGTTGATGACGGGCCTTACAGCGCCAGTGATCAGTCATCGACGTGGAATTTCAAGCAGTTTGATGTTGATCAGCTCAATCTTGCGATCAAGCATTGGGCGGAAATTATTCAGGTTATTCCGGGAACGTCACCCGCAATTTTCAATATAGGCACAATGGAAGACTACAATGCCTATGCTTACAGTCCGATAGCCTTTGACGAAGTGGGTGCGCCAACAAAAGTTGGAGCAGCACTCATGAACCAGAACCCGGGAGAGCCGATCAATGGTGCGCATGGGTTTATCCAGATCGGAACGCTTCCCTGGTCAGGGGAGGGATACATCCCTTCACAACTCCCTTCGAGCTCTGAGATTTCGCTTACCACCACAATGGTCCATGAAATTGCGCATGCTTTGGGCGTTTTAAGCAATTTTGAGGGGGATATGCAGGAAAATGGCTTGGCTCTTGTTGCCACAGGTGAAAACCCAAATGCTTGGACAAGCCATCTTTTTGATGACAATGGGCAGCAACTCAGACCCGATCAGATCGTCTGGTGCGCATTCTGTGACAACATAGATACGAGTGATGATGATGAGCCTCTCACTCCTGAAGACATATTCGACGTTCGTGAAAACAAGCCGTATTTTGGTGGTGCGCATGTCGATGAAGTTCTTGCGGGAGGAATGGCAGGTGTCCCTCTAAGCATGGTCTCTGAACGGGACCCCAGCGTACCAGATGCACCTTTTCTCGCACATATCGAGCTTAAAAACAGTTTGATGAGCCATCAGGCTTATCGCAACTATACAAATTTCATGGAAGCAGAACTGGCGATATTGCAGGACCTTGGTTACAAGATCGACCGTCGGAATTTTTTTGGTTATTCCGTATACGGAGACAATCAGAGCTTTATAAATGACAATCCGTTCTTTGGTCGTAATGCTGAAGGCACAGCTTATGTTCAGAATACATATAATACAGCGACCCTCGGTCTTGGATTGCATGTCTATGGCAGCGACAACACTATAACCCAGCGTGCTGATCTGTTGTCTGCTGGCGCAGGCGGTGCTGGTATTCGTGTTGATGGCCAGAGCAATAATCTGACCATTTTGCGTGGAACACGCGTTTATGCCGACGGTGTGAATGGCCGTGGCGTGATGTTTACCTATGGCAAGAACCATGGGCTAACGCATCGTGGTGATATCCAAGCGCTCGGGCAGGATGGTATCGCAGTCAGCTTTGACTTTGGCCATAATGCTATGGGGGACGACGGTCAACTCGGTGAATATCGAGGCTCCTACATTCTGCGTGGAGAACAATCTCTCAGTCGCTACACTCAGGAAGTTTTGGAAGCCACATGGAATGAGGTCAATGGCTCACTTGTGTCCTCATTTGATCTGACGGGTCGCGTGGCGGGCAGTAAAGCTGCGATCTACATGTCGGACAATGCGCATGTTGCTCAGATCAATGTCATGCGGGGCGCTGAGATTTCCGGCGATATAATCTCTAACTATCTGGAATTGGATGAAGACGGCGATCTGCGTCTGACCAATCTGACATTTGGCAATCGAGCCGATGAACGCGGCAACTCGACCGCGTCTGCGGATTCCGATTTTGCCCTTGCTTATGATGGCAATATCACAGGCAAAAATCTGTCGCTGCAAATCAATGGTGGTAACACCACATTGACCGGTGATCATCTGCTTTACAACGCGACAATCGCGCAGGCTGGCTCGCTTTCGGGCAGCGGCTCTTATCAGATCTATTCTGAGCAGCTATTCCGCAATGATGGCATACTCAATCCTTCAGTAACAGGCCAGGCCGTTGAGATTTACGGTGATTATCTCCAGTCGCAGACAGGTACTCTGGCGCTTTCTTTTAACAATCAGCAAGCCATGAGCAGCTTGATCGTCAATGGAACGGCTGGACTTGACGGTACAATTTCATTTGCACCCGAACGCGGCTGGTATGCCAATGGTTTCACGATCACATCGAACGACTGGCTGAAGGCACAAGCCTTTGAGGGAGATTTCAACACGGTCTCGACTTCACTTGCTTCGCCAACACTGAATGCAACGGCAACGCATGATGGCGACAATATCTACACGGTGTCCCTGAGCCGTTCAGTCAATGCTTATTCGCGATATGCTGATAGCAGCAATGGCCGCAATGTTGGCTCTGCCATTGATAAGATGGGTAACGATGCAGCGCCCGAATTGCTGTCGCTTATTACTGCCCTGGATTTTTCTGCTGCAGATGGATCGACCATTCGCTCTGCACTGCCGGTTCTATCGTCCGAAGCCTATGCATCCGCCAGCGGTGTGCTTGTCAATGCAAGTGGTGCAACACGCTCGACCATCAATAATCGCTTGCAACAAGCATTTGGTGGAACACCTGCAGCGCCGGTATCAGTTGTGGCTTATGCGTCTGCTCCGCAAACCCATGCAGCTGGCAATGCGATCAATGCCGCAGCACCACAGCCAACGCTCAGCAATGATATGTCCCGCTATGCCGCATGGAGTGCCGCTTACGGCCGCTGGTCGAGCCAGTCCGCCAATGGCAATACAGGTCATACCAAATCCACGCTTGGAGGTTTCAGCACCGGTATTGATGCCGCAGTTTATGACAACTGGCGTTTGGGCGCGTTGGCTGGCTACAGCCGCTCGACGTTCAAAACCGCATCACGTAATTCATCGGGTTCAAGCGATAATTATACGCTGGGTGCCTATGGCGGCACAGAATGGGCGGCAGCAGCAGGTTCGGTCGGTCTGCGCGCCGGTCTTGCCTATTCATGGCATAATCTGGAAATGGGCCGCTCTGTCGCCTTCAACGGCTTTTCGGATAGCCTGTCTGCTGACTACAATGCGGGCACATTCCAGATCTTTGGTGAACTAGGATATAAGCTCAATGTGACTTCGCGCGCGACTATCGAGCCATATGCCAATCTGGCCTATGTGCATCTTAAGACAGACGGATTTACGGAAAAAGGCAGCAACGGTGCCGCACTTTCCGTGCAGTCCGATGGCATGGACACCACCCTGTCGACCCTTGGCTTTCGTGCGGCCACCAGCTTTGAACTTGGCAATATCGTAACAACAGCGCGTTCTGATCTTGGCTGGAGGCATGGCTTCGGCGATGTGATCCCGTCATCGCCGGCAAGCTTTGCAGCAGGATCAGATATGTTCACTGCCGTTGGTAACTCGATCGGCAAGGATACGGCATTGCTTGAAGCGGGCCTTGATTTTGCGGTCTCACAGAATGCTACGCTTGGGGTTGCCTATCACGGTCAGTTTGGCTCACGGCTTACACAAAATGGCGTAAACGCAAATTTCAGCGTGAAGTTTTAGTGAGTCCTTGCCGTTCCGTCGTTCTTTAGAGTGGCGTAGCATTGACCTCAGCTGCGTCGAACTTAGGCGAATAGACACCGATGTGAAAGAGATGAACGCGGCGCATGAAGGGAAGACGGTTAGTTCACCCAGCCGGGATAAATCGCAAGAAAAGGTGGAATATCTTCGGTGAGATTCAGAGCGCATGCCGTCTGCCGAGATTCGGTCATCAGACGGAAACATTGCCCATCTTTTTCAACGACCGATGCACATGTCGACATGATCCAGCATCAAAGAATTGAATCTACAATGCACTTTGTTTCATCCGACAAAGCCGGACTTCAACTGTTTCGGTGTGATCCCGTATAATTTCCTGAACGCGGTCGCAAAACTAGCGGGATTTTCATATCCGCACATATAGGCGGCTTGAGAAACGGACATGCCTTGCGTTTCAAGCGCGGAGCGCGCGCGTTCTAATCTTTCATTGCGGATGAAGTGAAACACCGTCATGCCATAGTGGTCTTTAAACGTGCGTTGAATAGTAGAGGCATTTGAATGCAATGCACGAGCAATGCCGGCGATGGTCAATTCTTGACTGATACTACCGAGGATATGATGGCGAATATTCTCTGCTTGGCGCCTTTTTCCGATATTCTGTGAGGGCTTTTCTTCAAAACCGCGGCCCGTCTCAGCAATTAAGTTTGCACAGGCCGTATAAAGTATATCCATTCCCAGTGACCGGCGGTGCAGGCTCTGTAACTCTCTCTCGACTGACGGCGGAGGATTGAGCATTTGTGCAACTGCCTGAGTGATTTTTTCACCCGGTGTGAATTCAAACGTATTGAGATGTCCATCCAAGAAATGCTTTAGCTTTGGCATCTCTTCTGGGTTTGTGTTGAGGAGTGTTTCGATCCAGGGCCGCGGAACTGATATCTGGACCTTGTTTAATGGAACAGAGCTTTCATTGAAAAACCGCAACGAGCAGAAGTCAGCTACATTGAGCATAAAGACGATAGGCGTCGCAGTTTCACCATCTCCCGCTGATATATCAAACCGTACGCCATCCATCTCGAAATGTTGTGAGCCGTTTAGGAGGACCATTACCAGGAGCTTCGGCCAAACCTCGTAAATATTGGAATCTGGCGTGCAACTAGGCGTCCCCTGTGTTGCTCCAACGAAAATTTGCTGTGGTATATTCGGTCTTGTGTTCATAGCGTTCTGGTCTCGGCGCACTAAATCGCTGTTTTAACGCGCATCTTGGTCTCAAAACCGGTTCACACTTTTGGCGATGCGCTCTCAACGCCGCCTTTTTAGCGTAGGTTTTTGCCGTTTTTGACGAAGTGATTTTCATCGACACGCTTAATTCTAGTCATATAGATGAGTACGTCAATCAAGTTTAAGCTGCGTACAATTGGCATCGCAGCAGGAGTTGTCGATGTTGCTCGTTTTGCGCCCTTACATTCTTCCTCTTCGTCAAGTTCGGCTTATCTTGCTGACAGCCGCAAGTACCGCAATTTTCGCGACTTTGCAGCCAGGAGAGCTTGGAAAAGCTTACGCAGAGGAAAATGCTGAGGCGATCAAGTTAAACGTCATTGAAGTGAATGGTCGAGGCGGGGAAAGGGGGGACGGCCCGGTCCAGGGATATGTGGCGCGCCAAAGTCTGACGGCGACAAAAACAGACACTCCCATCCAGCGCACACCGCAGTCTATTGCGGTGGTGACAAAGGATCAGATGCAGGACCAAAGCGTGCAATCGGTTGCCGAGGCCTTGCGTTATACACCGGGTGTATTCACCGAATACCGCGGTGCTTCTAATTTAAGAGACGAAGTCTTTGCGCGTGGGTTCTATTATATTCCGCGCTACCTCGATGGCATGTTCCTTTCGGGTGAGCTTTCTTATGCGCAGATCAACCCGTATTTGCTCGAACGCGTTGAATTGATTTCCGGCCCGTCTTCCGTTCTCTATGGCCAGGCCAATCCCGGCGGAATTCTCAATATGGTTTCGAAGAAGCCAACAGACGGACCATTGCGCGAGATCGAAGTTTCTGCTGGAACGAATAAACATGTCAGCGCCTCGATTGATATTAGCGATAAAGTCCCCGGAAGTGATACTTTATCTTATCGTATCGTAGCTACAGGGCTAAGGACGGACCTGCAAGAAGACTATGCCAAGAAACGTGGATATGCGATTGCCCCTTCGCTTACGTGGTCGCCGGATGCAGATACAAAACTTACGGTTTTGGGCGGCTATCAGAACGAGCCGCACGCAGGATTCCGCAACTTCCTAGACGCTGCTGGCACTTTGACGCCGATCGAAGGCTATGGCTATGTGCCACGTGATTTCTTCGTGTCTGATCCAAATTACGAACACTTCAGCCGCGAGCAGGCATGGATTGGGGCAGAGCTGGAACAGACATTGAATGACACGTTCACCTTCCGCCAAAAGGCCAGATATTATGAGATGAACATGTCTCATCGTTCGCTTATCTGGGGCTCAGCTACTGCTGATCCCGTGACTGGATACGCGACAACGATTACTCGAGCAGCCTCGGGTGGAACGGACAAATGGAAACAGTTTACATCTGATAGCCAGTTTCAGGCAGAATTTGATACTGGGGAATTCGAACATACTATGCTCGCCGGTGTAGATGTTAGATATCGTGTCCGTGACTATCGTTGGGGCAGAGCATCTGTACCATCGATCTCGCTCACTGATCCCCAATATGGTGGGTTCGATTACGATTCTGTTGAGCTTGTTACAAATAGTCTAGAACATCTCACGGCGCGCCAGACAGGCATTTACCTTCAGGATCAGTTGCAAATCGGCGGACTTAATATTCTGGCTGGGTTGCGTTACGATTGGGCGAGCACTGAAATTGACGACCGGCTGAATGGCAATGACCAGTCGTATGATGATAAGGCACTTACCTGGCGTCTTGGCGCTCTTTATGCATTCGATAATGGGTTTGCGCCTTACATTAGCTATTCAACGTCCTTTGATCCGGCTCTTTACTCTCCATTGGCAGGGCAGCCAGCTTTTGATCCGACGACGGCTAGTCAGCTGGAAGTGGGCGTCAAATATGCACCCGAAGGTAGCAGCATTTTGCTGACCGCGGCGTATTATGATCTCAAGCAAAATGATGTTGTGAGTGGTGCTTGGGATAGTACGCTTGGTCAAACTGTCTATTCGCAAATTGGCAAGATACACAATCACGGTATCGAGCTCTCGGCGCGCGGCAATGTCATGGCTAACCTGTCACTGATTGCAAGCTATGCGTACACGCGGTCAAAAATCGAAGAGTCAGTTACGGCGAGTGAAGTGAATATGACCCCTGCACGTATCCCGGAGCATCAGGCCGCTTTGTGGGGGACCTATGACTTTGTCGGTACGCAACTTGAAGGTCTGAAGCTTGGTGCTGGTGTCCGTTATATCGGCAAGAGTTGGGGTAACAATGCCAATAGTTTTGAAGTGCCATCTGTGGCGCTGGTCGATGCCATGGTTAGCTACGATTTTGGAGCTCTGAAAACTGAGCTTGATGGCCTCTCCTTGCAAATAAACGCGAAGAACCTTGGCGACAAAAACTATGTGGCTTCCTGTGCGAATGCCTATGCGTGTTTCTACGGTGAAGGTCGCAGTCTCACAGCAACTCTAAAGAAGGCTTGGTAGTCTTGATATCGCAACAGCCTTTTATCTCTATCTTGGCGATGATTATGGTCATCACTTCGGTCATAACAACCGCGAAAGCTTCACAGAATGTATTGTTAGCGGAGACACACCTCGAGGCTGGGATAGTGAAAGAGCTGCCAATCGACGCGAAGGTTGGAGATTATGTTGTCGTAAGCATGAATTCCGAGAAGGGGATTTATGATCTCAGCCTGCTGGATCAAAAGGGGCATCATGTAAGGCGCCTCGCGTCGCAAGCGACCGGCGAACGGGTTTTTCGGTTTGTTGCGGAGGAGGGAGTTCGTTTCAAATTGTCTGTTTTGACGGCGGGTGATTTCGGCCTGTCTATGGAGAAGAAGTTTCCTGCTCATGAAATTGGACAGCAAGTACGCAATGAGACCCAAGTTCTGATCAGCCCGGCATTGAAAAAACTTGCTGGTGACTTGTCAGAAGGCAGCTCAACTGAGACGTTCTGGCGGGACATCAAGAACAGCGGTACACCGCTGTTTGAAGATGGAGATGATGGTCAGAAAATTATGACATTTCTGGTTCGAGGCGCGCACAACAATGCGCGGATCTTTGGCGCACCAACCGGCGAACATGAAGAAATGGAGCGACTGGGTGTTTCTGATGTGTGGTTCAAAAGCTTCATGGTTCCGGCTGATACGCGACTGTCTTATCAAATCGCGGTTGATGTGCCGGTAATACCTGGAACAACGCGTGAGAAACGTGTTGCAATCCTTGCGACAGCCAAGGCAGATCCGTTTAACCTTCATCCAACTCCCGCCGATGCACCCGATGCATTTAATCAGGATTCTGTATTTGAAACGGAAAGCAGCCCGCAACAACATTTCATCAAGCGGCAGAGTAATCCTAAGGGCACCTTGGAAAACTTTGACTTTGAAAGCGCGCGGCTTGGAAATCGCCGCAGAGTTACAATCTATCGTCCGGCTAATTTTGATGCCAGTCGCGATGACACAATTTTGCTATTCGTTTTCGACGGCGCTGAGTATCAAACTAAAGTGCCGACGCCGCTTATTCTCGACAATATGATTGCTGAGAAACTTATCCCGCAAGTGGTTGCAGTTTTTGTAGCTAATCCCTATAGCAATACGCGTGCAAAGGAGCTGCCGGGAAATAGCGATTTCGCGGATTTCATGGCCGAAGACCTTTTGACGGAGGTGCTCAGAAGGACACAAATAAAACATCGCGCAGAGCGAACTGTTCTGGCAGGTTCAAGTTATGGTGGATTGGCGTCCATGACAGTTGCGCTTGCCCATCCTAATATTTTTGGCAATGTTCTTAGCATGTCTGGTTCGTTCTGGTGGAGTCCTGAAGGCACGCCGCGTGACCGGAATGAGTATGTCGCTTACCAAAGTGCAAATGCCAAGAGGCTGCCCCTACGGGTATATATCTCTGCTGGTCTGTTTGAAACAGGCCATAGCGGAGGTACGATGTCGATACTGGACACAAACAGGCATCTGCGCGATGTTTTGCAGGCAAAGGGAGTTCCGACGAGCTATCAAGAATATTCAGGTGGCCATGACTACATCATATGGCGAGGAGCGCTTTCTGACGGATTAATTAGTCTTTTTCAGTGACAGACAAGCAGCTGGAAAAAAATATCACGAAAGATTAGGTCAAGTGAAGTAGGTTCGAGAGCGCTTTTTGGGTCGTGCTTTATGGCTACTATCAAGCCATACAGGCTACGCTTTCATCAGTGACAACCTTGCGTGAAACCCAAGTGCTCGCGGTAGCCATGCGAAGGAAACTGCCTCGGTACCGACCCTGCAAATTGAGCGCGCTGTTCTGACAGCTAGAGATGATGCGCCAAGAATTTCAGTAAGAGTACTTCGAGCGGAGGAAAGGGCGGGGACTGCTGGTCGCGGATAACGCCCAGGCTTCGAGATTGGCCAAATCCGAGGTCAGTGCGCGCAGCGTGCCTTAACCCATGTCTTGATTGACCAGATGACGGAGTGTCTCGACATCTTGGTCTGTCAATATCCTTGCCAGCATATCGCATTTGTTCATCGGCAGTGCTACGGAAATTGTGTTAATTGTTTCAGCGCGCCGCTCGGTGGACACACCCAGGATTATGGTCGTGCCGTCGATTATCCTGGGTGAAGCACGAGATCGGCTCTTCAGGTCTTCGATCTTTTCCAGACGCGATTATCACCAATTTCAGTGATTTTGTATTCTGCTTCAATAATATTAAATACTTGCCGGTGTCGCGGGTGCAGTGCAAGTTAGACTTGCCGGTCTTTTTGGGGTGCGTTGATATGGATTAAATCAAATCCGGTCTGCAATTCTTGCTAATATAAACGGCCCTAATGACGCCAAATTTTACTTTTTGCGCAGAACTTGCCGCGGGTCCCTTCAAATCTTGCAGACGCCGAATATTACTCCAATGGCGTATTGATATGTTCAATGGCTTGCCATGCTAAAGAAGGCTACCGGGCGGTGGCTTCGATCTTAGACTTAGAAATGCCGCCCTTTTTCACATCTCTTATCAGGGGCAGCTCTGTTTTGGTGTTTTGCAAAGCGGTGTAAACGTCAGTTTATGCACGAAATTCTAACGGGGTAACGATGGGTATTCGCGGGCTGGCTTTCGTCTCGGCATTTCTCACCATTTTTAGCATTGCTATTAGTCCGGCTTTGGCTGATTTTGACGGAGAACCGGCGCGCTGGATACAAAATCCTGCGCTATCGCCAGATGGTACGCTGATCGCCTTTACGCATCGTGGGCAAGTTTTTCTTACAGATCATGATGGCGGCTTATCGATCCCTGTATCTCCTGCCGGCGCATATAGTCACAGCGTGGTATGGGCTCCGGATTCAAAACGTCTTGCCTTTGCGTCTGATGTAAATGGCGATGACGATGTCTATCTTGCCGATTTCTCGGGAAAACTGCGGCGAATGACATATTCGTCTGTAAAGGAAATACCGACGAGTTTTTCGCCTGATGGCAAGACGGTGTTGTTTACTGCGGTCAGGTTGGGAGATCCAAGACGCAGCGTACAGGCTGCGTTGAGCTGGCAACCTCAGATATACGCTGTCGATACAAAAAGTGGCCGTGAACGCTTGTTGCTTCCAAACGCTGCACATGAGGCAAGCTGGAATAAGGATCAGACAAAACTTGTCTACAGCTATGACCCTTCGGCTGATCCGGAAGAGCGCCAACATCGTGTTGCGGCGAATGCCCGACAATTGTGGTCTTATGATCCGGCGACAGGTAAATACAATCGCCTCTTTGAGGCTGACGGCATTGACCGCCGTGATCCGCATTGGAGTATAGACGGTGAATGGCTTTATTATCTTTCCGAAGCGTCCGGTTGGTTGAATGTCTGGAAGCTTGATCTGAAGTCTGGTCAGGAAATACAGCTGACCCATCTTGAAGGAGCACCGGTGCGCAATCTGTCGGTTGCTGACGATGGTACCATTGCCTTCGCCTTTAATGGGCAGGTCTATATACTGGACGCAGGCCGTGACAAGCCGCAAGTCGTGGATATCACCACACTTGAGCAGGGTATGAACCATCTTCCCAATTACAAAGCTGTATCCAGTCAGGATTTTCGATCATCGTCGGATGGCAGATACTTCGCTTTGATTGCCAATACAGACGTCTTTCTGGTCGATATTGAAGGAAATTACCGCCAAATAACCAATACTGCAGGTGAAGAACGGGACATCGCATTTTCACCCGACGGTAAATGGCTGGTCTATGCGGCGCTGCGCAATCATAAATGGGGCATTTATGGGATTGATCTGACTGAAGATCAGCAAAGTGGCAAGATGGGATTGTCCCATCAGGAAATACCTCTCATAGTTTCAGATAAAAACAATCTGCTTGATCCGAAATTCTCTCCCGATGGCAGCAAACTAGCATTTTGGGCAGACCGCCGAGAAGTTAAGGTCCTGGACTTAGCCAATGGCCAGATTACGACTTTATATCGAGAAACTGATTATAATTCCGATTATTTTGACAAAGGCGGTGAATTCAGCTGGTCGCCGACATCGAAAGATTTGCTTGTGCCCTGGCGCTCCGTTGACGGGTCTGTACTAAACAGAGTGGCAATTGTATCAGCTGATGGCAGTGCACCTCTTCAGCCACTACTCGCAATGGTTCCCAATTTTTATGGCGGTTTCTGGAGCGCTGACGGTACACAACTGATTGGTTACACGACACTCTATACGGCCCGCAGTGCCGACAATTTTAATGCGAGCTCCAATTTCGCCTTGTACAGAATTTTTTTGTCTTCTCAGGCGCGACAGGATTATTTGGCCTCCCTGAACAGTTCCTCCAATACCAACAGCGATGAGCAGAAAATTGCTCGCTATATGCCCGATCGTCAGCGGAGCAGTCTCCTCGAGGGGCGTCTGACGGCCAATCTACTGAATCCAGAAATATTGACAACCGCACCGGATGGGAAAAATCTGCTCGCGATTATGAAGGCTGATCAGCATTTGTCTGTGAATTTGCTCAGTCTTGAAAATGGCGAGTTGAAGGAGGTCGCAATCATTCCGCTCGCAGACCCCGAACATGTGCAATTTATCCGTTATAATGAGGCGTTGCAGACCGTTGATATTAAAATGCCGAACCAGATTGTTCGTGTTTCTGCTAGCAACCCTGCTGAGAGGTTAGAAATACCACTTAATATCCTGTTTACCCGTGATGAGGATGCAGCCTTGATTGCAGCTTTTGAACAGGCTTGGGTAGATGTCAACGACCGATATTATGATGCTGCCCATGAAAACCGGGACTGGGAAAAAATCGGAGCTCAATACCGCGCCTATCTACCTTCTATTGCCGGTCGTCGCGATCTTGAGAGGTTGCTGGCCTCAATGTTCGGTGAACTATCAGCATCCCATTTGTTTACAGCAATAACAGGGATAAACCCAGCACTTGTTGGTGTGGGCACTCAAAATGATGCGCTCGGTGTTTACTGGGATGACACTTATACCGGAGTCGGACAAAAGATTGCTGCAATTCTGCCTGGTGGTCCGATGGATCGGCAGAGTTTCAGCATTGGTCCAGGCAACATTATTACCTCCATTAATGGACAGCCCATACCCGAGGCAGGAGGTGTGGCGCGTTTGCTTGATGTTAATTCTGGCCGGCAGGTCGTCGTCGGAGTTGCTGACGATAAAACTGGCAAGGAACGTCTTATTGAGGTAACGCCGATTAGCTGGCGTGATGAGTTGATTTTATCCAGCAGGCATCTGAGTGATAAGCGTCGGGCGATGGTGGGGCAGTTGTCGCGTCAGTGTGTTGCTTATCAATATCTCGATGCGATGAATAATGATAATTATCTGTCGCTCATTGGTACGTTGTCATCACAGCGCGGACTGGCCAAAGCAGCATTGATTGATGTGCGTTCCAATACTGGTGGTAATCTGTCGCGACAACTGCTCACCTTGTTAAGCGGAAAACTTGCTTTCAGTTATGGTGTGGATGGACGTGCGCATGAGTTTGGACCGGATAATGTATGGTTGTGGCCAAGCGCTGTCTTGATCGATAGTTTTAGCTATTCTGACGGATCCATTTTCCCACAAGCTTATCAGGATCAGAAAATCGGTCAGCTTGTGGGTGATGTCGTTCTTAATACGGGCACATCTGTCACTAAAGTGGACAGCAATGTTCTTCCGGGTTTGCAATATAGTTTTCCGGTCCTGCCTTATCGCCATGTCGATGGTCGCAAATACGAGAACGAGATTATTACACCGGATATTGTTGTGCCATTTGATCCGAACAGCTTCAGTATGGATGCCGACCCGCAGTTGGAAGCGGCTGTTGCTTCGTTGATGCAACAAATCGGGGTTGATAGCGATTGTCGTGGCGAACTGATGGAAGATGGTTCAAGTGATAGTAAAGTAAAATCGGACAAGAAAAACTAATGAAAAAGCTGGAAGGCAACTTCGGATCATCTGCATCGCTTCCAATCAAACAAGAATGCAGAGTATCTGCAGCATCGCTGCTGATCAGCATGAACTCATAGCACTATTTCAATATCCGGTTGTTTTGGCGTAATGGTTAGCGGTTGTTCCGACAGATCCCTGTAGCAGACCAATTAAACCACCCAAAGCCGTTGCAGATGAAACAAGGCCCCGTCCACCCGAGAAGGGGATGGCGCACACTGCTCCGAAAAATTTGAGCCCACGACTGGCCAATTTCAACGGAAAACCTCTCAGGGCCTTCTGTGGGTTCTCTCTGTAACGTGCCGAGAACTCAGTAATGTTATGGTCACGGTTGCGGCGGAAATGATAAGACAGTGTAAGTCGGGTTGTCGGAACTGCTTCGTAAACGATCGCATCGCTGGCCCAGCCGGTTTTAGCACCAAGGCTCTTGGCCTTTGCCCATAAGTGCCAATCTTCTCCGCCCGACAGATTATATCTTTGATCGAAACTAAGGCCTGTTTCTCTGAAGAAACTCAGGCGCCCCATCCAGCTTCCTGTCGCAATCTTGATCGTATGCCCTTGTCCCGAATTGGACCTCGACTTGCATTTCTGCTCCGACTTCAAACTGCTCTGTTTTAATCCCGACCACACCACTTTTTGCATAAGCGTGAGGTTGGGTTCAAATGGGACAGGTCGGACAGGTGAACCAATGATATCCAGATCCAATCGGTCCCGCTCCGCCAGTAATTTGACCAGCCAATCTTCTGCAACCCATTCATCATCATCGACAAAGACCAGAAAGTCATACCCTTTATCGGCAGCGTAGTTCAGCGCGGCATTCCTCACTGCGGAAATGCCGGGTGTTCCTTCGTGGAAGTATGCAACTTCGGTGCCTGAAACGTCTCTGCGGAATGTATCAATAACGTCGTCTAATGAACGTTGGTCGTTATTCTCAACGATCAGGAAGGAAACAATATCGGAGGACGGATGGATTAACTCACTAAAAGACGCAAACAAATTCGCGAGCATCTTCGGTCTGTCGCGGGTAACCACGGAAATACAGATACGGCGTCCCAATTTTGCCCCCGCCCTTCAAGTGATGAAATTACCTGAAGAATGAATGGACCATAGGCTTCAAAACTAACAATCACTGAAACTTGGTATTTTTGCTTATTTCTGAGCAAAAATAGTACTTTAAACGGGAGGCTTGTTATCTGCAGGAGCTTTCAGATTTGCTTTTGTCCGCAGCACCTGTTTGACAAGCTGTTCTATGCGCAAGCCGGCGACTTCGCTGCGCCTGCGCCCGCCCGAGGCAAAGGCCACAATCAGGATAGCTCGGTCGCGCAAAGCGGTCAGATCCTCGCCGGTAATTGCATTGGCGCTCT
Organism: Brucella sp. NBRC 12950; assembly: GCF_030268145.1. Taxonomy (NCBI): domain Bacteria; kingdom Pseudomonadati; phylum Pseudomonadota; class Alphaproteobacteria; order Hyphomicrobiales; family Brucellaceae; genus Brucella; species Brucella sp. NBRC 12950. The sequence goes on along the minus strand of NZ_BSQC01000009.1, from coordinate 196,402 downwards.
TGCGGTTGCGCGGCCGGTTGATGGCGCGCACCGCGAGGCGGATTGCCGATTTGACGGACGGCGATGAAAACGATCCTTCCAGACCGCGCCAGCGGGTCAGCGTCGACCAGTTGGCAAGACGACGACGGACCGTTGCCGGTGCATGCGGTCCCGACACGCGCAGAAAGCTTTGTTGGCGTAGTTCATCTTCTACATTGGACGGCATACCGTGATCGGGATCGATCTCGCGTTGCTCTGGCCGCCACAGATGATGGGCGACAAATTTCAGGAGCAGGGCTTCAGGTGCCGGAAAGGGGAGGGGGCTGCCGGTTGCAGCCATCGACCAGGCTTCGAGATAGGCCAGATCCGAAGTCAGCGCGCGCAGGGTGTTTTCGCCCATGCCTTCATTGACCAGGTGGGGCAGGGTTTCGATATCCTGATCGGTCAATAGCCTGGCGAGCATGTCGCGGCGGTTCAGCGGCAAGACAGCGGCAATCGTGTCGAGTGTTTCGGCGCGCAATAGTGTTCTGGATTGAACGCTGTCAGTGACCATGGGCGAACGGACCCAGAACAATTGCCTTTTCCGCGTGGGCAGCGGCGGCCAGTTTGCGATCCAGCGTGGCCAGCGGCAGGGTTTCGGTCAGTGCGAGCGCCAGATAAGCAGCATCGTAAGCGCTGAGCTGATGGCGTCGAGCGACCCGAATGACCTCAGAATCCTCGCTGCGCGTTATCAGACGCAATGGCAAGGCACGAAAACGCGTTAGTGCTGTGTACACCATGTCCTCAGCAATCCGACCGCGCTTTTCGGCGATCAGTAGAATAGTGCGGATTTCATGCTGTAGAAGTTCCGGGGCAACCGCGTCTTCATCGGCCAGTTGGTTCATCATCTGTGCGGCGAACGGATGATCTTCATCAGGCAGCAGCCACGCACCGGCTACTGATGCGTCGACAATAAAGGCCATCAGTAACGGCGCCCTTCTTCAATCCACGAGCGAATTTCTTCCTGCGTGACAGGTTGCGCCTGGGCCCGAAACGCACGTACAGCTTCAATCGCGGCCAGCCGCTGACGCCGTTCATCAAGCGCCACCAAGCGCGCGATGGGTGTGTTGCCACGCGAAATGATCACCTCTTCGCCGGCTTCGATCCGCGCCAGCAAGTCTGAAAGATGGGTTTTGGCTTCAGCGACTGTCACGGTTACAGTCATCGCCAGATCTCCGGGTGTTGATCGGGTGGCGGTGTGTCGCCATTTATAGGCTCTTTCAGGGCTGTTGTAGCGGTATTTTCCGGGTTGATCAACGCCTTGGCCATCTAACATTCGATAACCAATAATACTGTACCTTCCAAACCACGATCGCCAACAACACGCATGCTGTTCCAGACGGCGGCCCACTGAGAGATCTAACGCGTAGTCAAGAACGGAGCGTAAATTTTGTGGAACTCTAAGGCGGAACCCCATCGGCTGCTTCCGCCCAATTGCAGACATTCACTTAGCATATCCGCGCTACCCAAGAGCAGTTGTTCCAGAGATTATGCTTTCAACGTCCGCGTAGGTGTGGAAGGTTGACTGTCCGTTTTGCAAAATTGGCTGCTATACAGCTGCTCTTCGTTGGCAGCCAGCGGCACGGAGGAGTTTAGCATGACTATCGACATGGATCGGGGTGAGTTGTCTGCCCGCTACCATCGATTTGCAGTCCGTGAGGCGAGCGGACGGTCTCCGTTATATGAGCACCTCACAATGAGCGTATCGAACGACGCAGAAGTTCTCAGCTTGATTGCAACCCTGCCTCAACCAAAGCAGCAGCCCAACCTACTTCTCGCCGCCTACCGCCACCTTTTTGGTGTCCCGGCGAACTACAGCGAGTTCAGGCAAGTTTTAGTGGATCGCTTCGATGCGGTTCGCTCCATCATGCTGGAGCGCTCGACGCAAACAAACGAACCGGGACGGTGCGCTGTGCTCCTGCCAGTGTTGGCCAGTCTGCCTCAGCCTCTAGCGCTTTTGGAGGTCGGAGCGTCCGCTGGGCTTTGCCTCTTTCCGGATCGATACGGATACGAGTACCCCTCACGGAGCCTCAGGCCCTTGACGGAGGCTAAACCTCATCCCGTGTTCCCATGCACGGCTGCCGCAAATATCCAGATACCTGACACGCTTCCGCAGATCGTTTGGCGGGCTGGTCTCGATTTAAATCCCCTGGACGCTGGTGACCCAGAGGAGGCCGCATGGCTCGAGACGCTTATCTGGCCCGAACAGGAAGAGCGCCGCAACCGGCTTCGTTTGGCACTAGGTATCGTGGCAGAGGAGAGGCCGACGATCGTACAGGGTGATCTCCTGGGACCGGAGTTCGAAGCTCTGTGCAGTCAAGCGCCGCAAGACGCCACGCTGGTCGTCTTCCATACCGCCGTTCTCGCCTACGTCCCAAGCAACGAAGACCGCATGAGGTTTGCCAACCTAGTCTCTGTGCTGTCAGACATCTGGATCTGCAACGAGGCACCGAGCGTCATATCGCATTTTGGCTTCGCCTCCGCAGATGCTCCATCGAAAGGTGCCTTCCTGCTTTCGGTGAATAATCAACCTACGGCGTGGACCGACCCACACGGTGCTTGGATTGAAACGATTATGGATTCAACGTCCGCTTCCAAGGAGGAGGTCCGGCCTCACTAACGGCTGAAATGGGGTCGGAAACAACCCTCGATGCCAATCATGCGCCACGCTGGCGATCTTTTGGGCGGTAACTGAAACCGGACTGATTACTTGGGGTTTCCTCACCGACAGTCAGGGAAGCTTCCATTTCCCGACGTTCCCGAAGCTGCTATGACCATGTCATGGCGAAAAGGGTACTCAGGTTCTTCTTTGATTATGGTGCAAGAGGCTGTCTATGGACAGGTGATGCTGCAACACGTGATAGGCTCGACGTGGGGCCTGTCGATGGGGCATCCTTTGATCTTGACAGTCGAGTGCGAAAACCTGCCCGCGTAGAACTTTCTGAAACGGCTCAAACTTTGCGTGATCAACTGGATTTCGAACACTCCGGTTATCTCAACCCAATGTATCCGCTTGATCCAAGCCTGTGGTCTCAGACCCTCTGTGATCGTTTCAACGCGAATGTGGACAGATTACCAGCGCTTTTGCGAGAAGAAATTGGAGAGGACTACGACATTTTGGACGAACAAATTCGATATATGGAAGATCCGCAGCTAGATGAATATCTGATGGTCAATTCGGGGCTTTCCAGATTGAACGAAATCAAACTCCCAACCGTTCGCTAAGGGCCTCAAAGCAGTCGCGATGCCCGTCCGCTGCGCCGCTTGGCATCGTTATAGTAATCGGATGCCTGCTGCACGGAGCGATGGCGCGATTGTTCCATGGCTTCCGGAAGGGGAATGCCGCGATTGGCCGCTTCCGTGAGATAACCGGAGCGCAAACCATGAGCGGAAAACTCCTCCGGCTTAAGCCCTGCCATTTGCGCACGCTGCTTGACGATCCTGTTGATGGCGCTGGGTTCGAGCGCTCGTAGAGAAACATTGCCCCAACGATCGATTTTGCGAAACACACTGCCATTTTCGATCTTTGCCGCTTCCAGCCAGCGGTTAAGGGCTTCGACGGGTCGGCCGGTCAGATGACTGTTTCATCGTGATCGGCACCACTGGTTTCGGTGCGACCGAGATGGATGCCAAGAGAGGGGGGAGGAGCCATCTTCGTCAGTGACAGGCACCTGTTTGACAAGCTGTTCTACACGCAAGCTGGCGACTTCCCTGCGCCTGCGCCCGCCCGAGGCAAAGGCCACCATCAGGATAGCTCGGTCGCGAAAACGGTCAGATCCTCGCCGGAACAGGTCGCGAGCAACTTGCTCAGAATATCGCCGGTAATGGCATTGGCGCTCTTGCGGTTTGCGCGGCCGGTTGATGGCGCGCACCGCGAGGCGGATTGCCGATTTGACGGACTGCGATGAAAACGATCCTCCCAGACCGCGCCAGCGGGTCAGCGTCGACCAGTTGGCGAGACGACGACGGACCGTTGCCGGTGCATGCGGCCCGGATACACGCAGAAAGCCTTGTTGGCGTAGTTCATCTTCCACGTCGGCCGGCATGCCGTGACCGGGTTCGATCTCGCGTTGCTCTGGCCGCCACAGATGATGGGCGACAAATTTCAGGAGCAGGGCTTCAGGTGCCGGGAAGGGGAGGGGGCTGCCGGTTGCAGCCATCGACCAGGCTTCGAGATAGGCCAGATCCGAAGTCAGTGCGCGCAGCGTGTTTTCGCCCATGCCTTCATTGACCAGATGGCGCAGGGTTTCGATATCCTGATCGGTCAATAGCCTGGCGAGCCTGTTGCGCCGGTTTATAGGCAGGAGGGCTGGGATCGTGTCCAGCTGTTCTGCACGGCTCTGAACATTCAAAGACATGGGGTGCAGTTTTGTCATTGCGTCAAGCTTCCTGATTCAAAACTTGCGGAAATTCCGTATATTACGGAAAACGGAGGTCAATCATGACATCCACAGTAACAGCAGCAACTGTTTCCAAGAATTTTGGCGCCTACCAGGACGCCGCTGTGCGCGATCCGATTATCATTACCAAGAACGGTCGTCCACGTACCGTTCTGCTCGCCTACGAGGACTATCTGCGTCTAATGCGGCGCGAGCGCCGCGTGGAATTAACCGCTACGCTGACCGACGATGATCTCTCGGCTGTTGAAGCTGCCTCGATGGAAGCGGGGCTTGAGCATCTCGATCGCGAACTTAACGAAAAATAGCATGATTCCAAGTGGCCCAAGGTCGGTTGGATCTTCAGATACTCCTATTTGTGACACTGGCAGTTCGAACAGGGACGGGAGGAGGGCGACAAGGATCGCCCTGTACTGGTTATGGCTATCACGACAACGCTGGAAGACGGATCTCCAGTCGTCAGAGTTTTGCCGGTTACCCATACGCCACCGCAACGGGCTGACGAAGCGATCGAAATTCCCGCCGCTACCAAGCGCCGTCTTGGTCTGGACGAGGAGCGCTCTTGGATCGTGCTGAGTGAAAGCAATCGCTTTGCATGGCCGGGACCGGATCTGCGTCCGGTCGATGGTGAAACAGGCTATTACGGTCCGGTACCACCGGCGCTGTTTGCTGAGATCCGGCAACGTTTTGTCGCGCTCGCTCGCAGTGCCCGTCACCGGCAAACGCATCGCTCTGAATAGGTTTTCGCGCGTCTTTTTCGTCCGTTTAAACAGCTGCTCTTTGCCCGGACATTTACCGATTTGCGGCTTCAAATCAACCACATTCGATAACCGATAAAATCGTGTGCTTTCCGGACCTCGATTGCCAACAACGCGTAAGCGGTTCCAGATGGCAGCCGTCTGTGAGTTCTGACGAATAGTCAAGAACGGAGCGTAAATTTTGTAGAACTCTAAGGCGGAGGCCCATCGGCTACTTTCGCCCAATTGCAGACATTCACCTAGCATACCGCGCTACCCAAGAGCAGTCGTTCCACAGATTATGCTTTCAACGTCCGCGTAGGGGTGGGAAGCGGAATGGCGGCTTTTGGCGAGAAAACTTCCGAACCGGACGTGTGAGTGTCTATGTCGGTCTAAAAAGCGATCCAGCCATCACCACACGTTGGGCCCGGGATCCCACCACCTCGAGAATACGTGGCCCGTTGTGCAATAGCCCCAGATCATCTTCGCGCAGCATGGTCTTGAGGCGCCTGTCCACACGACTCCGCAATCGAGGAAGTTCGATTTCGACCGGGATCTCATCGGGAGATGAGAGCGGGACAAAAACTACAGCATCGAGCATGGCGAGCGCTTTGCTGACATTGGCCAGTTCACGGCCACTCGGAAGCCACTCAAAGCCCTCACCAGCGCTGACCACCTCCAGATAGGCGAGAAAGTCGAGTGGACAGCGGTCGAAGATCACGTCCCGGCCACCAGCATGACCCAAGATCAGCTTACAGCTTTCGGCAAGCTGCTTTTCAAGATCAGCTGTCGTAGCTCCATTGGCAAATGGGACGCCTTGCTGCTCAAGAAGCCAATAGGGCTCGGGCACGCTTTCATAAGCGCGATGAACGGCTGTGAAGTCGTCGATAAATGTCGTCTTGCCACTACCATGCGTCCCCGTCACTGCAATATGCATGATTCCTCCCTCCAGGGGCATTTACGACGTCGATTTCACTTGAGCAAGAACAGACGGATCAGGTCTAGCGAAGGCCCTTATTGTTCGGGCCGGCGACTGCTAGCCCCGTCTTTCATCTCAAAACACTCAGTCAGCTTCTAGCTCCCTTGAACCGCAGCTTCTGGAAAACGGTCCGAATTCCTCGAACGACCACAATGGAGTCGGAAGCGGTCATAGATGGCAGGTTCGCAGTGTCAGCAATCTCATGGGCGACAACCGAAACCGGACCGACCGTTTCGGGCATCAGAAGCTGACACTGAGCTTGGCGTTGAACCCGTTTTGTTTGGAGCCGGACGCAAACTGACCGTCATAGGAGATGCCGAGTGTGGCATCTTCTGTCAGCTTGAAATCAAGTCCTGCGCCGATGAGAGCTGCATCTTCAGCGATTGGAAGCCCGAAGACCGTGAAGGCATCCGAACCGATAAAGCTTGCGGTGGAAACCGGTGTGATATCACCATAGGCATGTCGCCAGCCAAGATCCGTCCGCGCTGTTGCCGTGATGCTGCCCAGAGCAAACTCTGTCGATGCGCGAAGCCCGAGCGTCGAGAAGCTCGTGTCCGTCGTGTCGGACTGAACCGAAAGGGCGGCGGCTGTCTGGCCCTTTTCATCAAGTCCGTCGGTCTTTAGGCGAACATAGGCAAGACCCGCATAAGGCTCGAACAGGGCTTTGCCATAGTGGAGCTTATAGCCAAGTTCGCCAAAGACCTGGAAAGTTCCCGCATCATAATCGCCGCTCAGATTATCGGCCAAGGCGGTGAAGGCGACAGAACGGTTCATGTCGATATTATGCCATGTATAGGCAAGACCGGACCGGAATGCCAAGGCATGTCCATTATTGAGCGTCCATTCCTTTCCTGCATAGGCGCCGAGTGTATGATTATCGCTGCTGCCCGACGAGGCGCGATCATCCGCATCGAAGCTGGAATGGCTGTAGCCGGCCAGAAGTCCGAGACGCCATGTGTCGAGGACAGTACCGTCGATACCGGTGACAAACCCGCCAACAGAGGATTCTACCGATCCTGCCTTGCTATTGCTATCCTGTCTCGTCCATGCGCCATATGCATAGCCCCAGGCGGTATAGAGATTTTGAGCAGGAGCAATGCTGGCCGGAGCTGCGGCATCGATGGCCGAGGCGGAAGCCGATACATGCCTTTGCGAGCCGGCATAGGACAGCGCATTAATCGGCGTTGCCGGAGCGCCGCCAAACGCCTGCTGCAGACGACCAAGGGCTGCATTGCGAATAAACTGGCTGTCGTTGATCAGTACGCCTTTCGCGGAAGCGTAAGCCTCGCCGGAAAGGCTGTCGAAGGCTGCACGCGCCTCATCGGCCGACAGCATCAGCACGCTGTTATAGAGCGCAAGCGACGAACCCGTCTGCTGCAGACTATCCAGTCCTCCGGCCGTCGCATATTGATTGCGGGTCTGGGCCACAGTCGTGAAGAGGGCAGGGGAGGGCTTTTCAGGTTCAGGGGTTTCCGGGTCAACAGGTGTACCGGGCGTTGGCGTTTCAGGATCGACCGGTACCACTGGATCTTCTTTGATCGCGATATTCAGAAGAATATCGTTCGCCATATAATTTACGGACAGATTGAGAAAGGCTGATTTTGAGACAACATTATCAAAAGTCCCGCTGAGACCGCCGTCAGCGTGCAGAATGGTATAGCTTTGCCCGCTTTGATAACTCGTTTTGGGATCTATGGCAGAAACGGAAAGCATGCCGCCAGAAATCGTGGTCATGCCTGTGACACCCACGATATCAGAACGGCGATTTGAGGGACCACTTGCAGAAATTTCGACTTCAAGCGTTGAGCCGGGTGCGAGCGTCAGATTGCCATCGACAGTCAGGATGCCGATGGAATTGCCCGGCGACAAGATACCACCTGACTGAACTGTCGTTTCCCCGACGGAGCCGTAACCGCCAAGAGTAGCTCCGGATAGAACATTGATGGACCCGCCAAGTGCAGCGCCGCTGTTGTTCGCGTCGCCGACAATCAGTTTGCCTTCCGCAACTGTCGTCGTGCCACTGAAATTATAGTTGTCGCCGTTGAGAAGAAGAGTGTCTGTACTTCTTTTGACGAGATTGCCGCCCTGCGAAATGTCGAACTGGCCTGAGAAACTACCACCATACACGTACAGAGAACTGCTCGCCCACGACACCGTGCCGCCAATGCCTGGCGTCGCATCCTGCAAGTTGCGAATTGTGCCACCATAAGTGGACATATCCAGCGTTGCGCCTGACGCCACGCGTGTTGCACCGGCGACGGCCGTAATATTTCCCAGCGAACTGTTGCCGTTTACAAGGCGTCCATATGAAACCGTTATGGTCGCATCGGAGCTTGTAGGCGTGCCGATGACGTCCATGACGACGGTTCCAGCACCGTCGGAGGCTCCAATTACCACGTCGCCTTGAAGGGAAAAATACTGGCCACCGCCACCGTTCAACCAGAGCGCAGTGTCAGTTGCCGCGCTGATTGTGCTCGTTGTGCGAGCAACAATTAGGTAATCGTTGAGCGTAGAGCTGCTGGCGGAAGAATGCAGACGGCCACCGTTGAGCGTGATCAGTCCAGTACCCATCGCGTCAATGACATTACCGCCATCTTGATGATCGGCAATCAAAGTACCAGCTGAAATCGTCGTTCCGCCGGTGTAAATATTGCTCCCCGACAATGTCAGTGTTCCCAAACCCTGCTTTATCAAGGCCCCGGGTCCTGAAATTGCAGCTCCGGAGCCGAAATGCAGCGTTGCAGACGTGCCTATCGTATTAAAAACGGTATCTGATGCCAGTTCGACGCTGACGGAGTTGCCGTAACCGAAATCCGGTACATGCGTTTGATTGTGGGCGACGACATTCACGAACGCACGCCCGTCGGCGTCCGAAAATGTCAGTGTACCATTATTGAAAAAATATCCGCCATACACGTCTCCCAGAATATTGAGCTCCCCAACGGTGGCTTGCTGTCCGCCAAGATTAACATTGAAACTGACACCTTCCATTGCGTTGAAGGTTGCGACTGCCCCCGGCGCGTTGGGCACAGTGGTTTCCTGCCATCGAGTCGACTCTGACCAGAGTCCAGGACCTGTGACCCAAGTTTCCGCCTGGCTTGCAAGCGGCAAACTGATTGAAGCTGTGAGGGCGACGGAAGAAAGCCATAATAAATGCCTTTTCTGTCGAGAAAACTCCGCGTGCGAAGAACCGGTTTTCGAAAAATTCTGCCCCATTACTGCCCCCTGATGCGCAGTCAGTCACTACGTTGCAGTTTTATAAATCAGGAACAGCTATATTGCCAACAGACTACATGGCATTTGCAATATAATCTCACAGAGGAGTGTCTTCTATTAAGTAGATGAGAAGCTGTTGAGGCGTGAATGATGATTAGTTTCTCATTACAAGAGCCGCGACGCCCGTCCACTACGCCGTTTGGCATTGTTGTAATACTCGGACGCCTGTTGCACAGAGCGATGGCGCGATTGTTCCACGGCTTCAGGGAGTGGAATGCCACGATTGGCCGCTTCGGTGAGATAACCGGAACGGAGGCCGTGGGCCGAGAATTCCTTGCCATCAAGCCCGGCCATTTGCGCCCGCTGTTTGACGATCCGGTTGACGGCGCTGGGTTCAAGCGCACGCGCCGAAACATTACCGCAGCGATCGACTTTTCGAAACACGCTGCCCTTGTCGATTTTTGCCACTTCTAGCCAGCGAGTGAGGGCTTCGATGGGTGGGCCGGTCAGATAGACGATTTCATCGTGATCGGCTCCACTGGTTTTGGTGCGTCCGAGATGGATGCCGAGCGAAGGGAGGGGGGAGCCGTCCGCATCGGTGACAGGGACCTGTTTGACAAGCTGTTCCGTCCGCAAGCTGGCTACTTCGCTGCGGCGGCGGCCACCGGAAGCAAAGGCCACCATCAGGATGGCCCGATCGCGCAGCGCTGTCAGATCCTCACCAGAACAGGTCGCTAGCAATTTGCCCAGAATATCAGCGGTGATGGCATTGGCGCTTTTGCGGGCTCTGGGCCGGTTGATGGCACGCACTGCAAGCAGGATGACCGATTTGACGGACGGCGATGAAAACGATCCTTCCAGACCGCGCCAGCGGGTCAGCGTCGACCAGTTGGCAAGACCTCGACGGACCGTTGCCGGTGCATGTGGCCGCGACACTCGCAGAAAGCCTTGTTGGCGCAATTCCTCTTCCACGTCGGCCGGCATGCCGTGACCGGGATCGACCGCGCGTTGCTCTGGCCGCCGCAGATGATGAGCGACAAATTTCAGGGGCAGGGCTTCAGGTGCCGGAAAGGGGAGGGGGCTGCCGGTTGCGGCCATTGACCAGGCTTCGAGATAGGCCAGATCCGAAGTCAGCGCGCGCAGGGTGTTTTCGCCCATGCCTTCATTGACCAGATGGCGCAGGGTTTCGATATCCTGATCGGTAATCTCAACGCCATGGCGAGGCGCACGCTGGGTCAGGTTGCAGGGCTAGGTGCATCCCTAATAGCTTCAGGATTGAGCCTCGTCGCCACGCCTTTTCGCCATAGGCTTGGGTGCCACCGCAGTCGTGCTCGGAGAATTGTCGTTTCGCGTCGGCGACGCTCCAGTCGTACCCATTGTTTCTAGCGGAGAGAATAGGCACAGCAGATAGCCCGATTACCATTGCATCTCACCAGTCTAGGGACATCGGCTGGTGTCCAGAAATTCATGCGGCTTTATCATACCACATCACCTGAAATTATCTGCCTGATTAGTCTTCTTGTTTTCATTACAGGAGCGCTCGAAACGACCGAAAATGGGTATTTGTGACGTAACTAGTCAGTAGTTTCGTAAGCGATTTTACCGTTTTCGGCATGTGCATGCCTCATAGCCTCCGGCAAATAGTCGGCCAGGTTTCATACCGATGTGAGCAGGAACGTCGAGCAAAGTTGTAACACGCAGCGCCTTGGCCATGGCAATTGAAGCCTCTGCACAAATGGTGGCATCTTCGGCAGCATTATGATGTTTGAAGCTCAATCCCAAATAACTGGCCAGTACATTTAATTTATGTGACGACAAATCGGGCCAGACCTTTTGCGCCATTTTGACCGAGCAAAGATATTGAAGCGCGGGATAGCTCTGTCGGTATTGATCAAGACACGCACGCCAGACACTGAAATCAAATGAAGCGTTATGCGCAATCATTGTTGCGCCGCAGAAATCATCGGCAAACTCATTCATAACTTCAGGAAATTCAGCCGCATCTTCGACATGTTCCGGTCTAATGCCATGAATGGCGATGTTAAAAGAAGAAAAGCGCATCTCTTTGGGGCGGATCAATCGTTCGACGACACGCATAACGCGGCCGTTTTCAATCCATGCCAAGCCCACTGAGCAGGCGCTTCCCCGCTGTTCATTTGCGGTTTCAAAATCAACGGCAATAATTTTCAAGTTGCGCTCCAGCTATTGTTTAAGCTGTTTAAGTCTAAGCTCGACAATTGGCAAACGTGGACGGCCAGCAGAAACTGAGGCACATCCCCAAATTCCAGCGAAAGGAAAACGGGATTGCTGAACTGCGTCGACTACCGATCAACTCATACGATCAGCCTTGCCGCTTTTCCTGATTTGCATTCAGCATAATTGTAGTAGTGCGCTGCGTGATTGACGGATTTATGCTGCGACTGCTGCATAAACTCGGACAGGGAATGCCGTTGCGGGCGGCTTGTGTGAGATTGCCAAAGCGCCGGCCTCCAAACTTTGAGATTATGCTGCTTCTTGCAGAATAGTGCGGATAGGCAGTTGTGCTGTACCAAGATATCCTGCAACCATCCTGGTGATATGCTCCACAATATCGGCTTCATCGGAAAGTGAGTGGCCGCAGTCATTGAGAACGATGGCATGGGTCAATGTCTCTATTGGAAAGTGTAGCCAGCATCTTGTCGACCATTGTTCCGAACTCCCCCGAGACTCACGTGGATCAAGTATCGTGAGCACCGTTTCGACAGAACTTGTGGCTGCACTAAAGCCCGGCTAGCATCGGCTCAACCGCTTTCCCGTTCTGCCCCCCGAATCCATGATGGAAGCCACCGTGAACGAACCGACCGCCATTGAAATTTCAGCCGCAGCCGCATCTCATAAGGGCGAATTTTTCCTAGTCGATGCCGGCTTCTTGGGCAACGGCAGGGTCCCCGGCATAGAAATCGCCAACGAAGAGAAGCTGGTCCAGCCGGGGATGAATGTCGTCTCGCGTCCTAACGGAATGCCAGATCAGTATCCGGAGCGTCCCCACCTGGTTCATGTACCGGAGAAGGGCGGAATGCCACGTGATCTGGAAGAATTCGCTGGCATATGGATTGTGTCGGAGCCTTTGAAGCAACTGTTTGAGGAGATGGACGCCGAGGCGTTTGCATTTATGGCATGCGACTTCAGCCTTGCTGACGGGACCCTCGGTCCTCAGTACTACCTAGGCAATGTGCTGCGCAGACTCGATGCCCTGGATGAAGCCTCCTCTCGCGTAAGGATCAAGCTCGACCACAATTATCAGACCGGCGAGGACGAGAAACTTTATAGCCTCGTCGGCGGAGCCAGCTTGGTGTTCAAACCGGATGTTGTGGGAGATGCCCATATCTTCCGCCAGGATCGCATGGGAGCACCTCCCATCTGCGACCGCGCCATGTTTGATGCATTGAGTGCGGCCAACTACTCCGGCGTACGGCTGCGAGATGTAGCCGATATCTAAGAAGGACCCCATTAAACGGATTCTTGAATGAGGTTTGTGCTCATGGTCGAGGCACCGGTTTTTCAGGGGCACCATCTGAGAACGCGGCATCCATGCACTCAGACGGGAAATCCAAGGACTGAGCGTCTGCCTGGATCGGTCTCACCTGGCTGAGCAAGGCCCGAACTATTCGTTCAAAAACCAATGACGATGGCTCCAAATTGTTCATTGAAAGCTATCACGTGGTCGGGCCAGGGGCGGATGGTCGCCTCTCAACCCCGATGTCAGACATCTGGGCTGGACTTTCAAAGCAACCTTGACGCGCGTCCGCTGCGCCGTTTGGCGTTGTTGTAATAGTCGGACGCTTGCTGCACGGAGCGATGCCGCGATTGTTCCATGGCTTCGGGCAGGGAAATGCCGCGATTGGCGGCTTCGGTGAGGTAGCCTGAACGTAAGCCGTGTGCCGAGAATTCTCTCGCGTCGAGGCCGGCCATCTCAGCTCGCTTTTTGACGATCGCGTTGATGGCGCTCGGTTCGAGTGCACGTGCGGATACATTGCCCCAACGATCGATTTTGCGAAAAACACTGCCATTTTCGATCTTTGACGCTTCCAGCCAGCGGTTAAGGGCTTCGACGGGCCGGCCGGTCAGATAGACGGTTTCATCGTGATCGGCACCACTGGTTTTGGTGCGACCGAGATGGATGCCAAGAGAGGGGAGGGAGGAACCATCTTCGTCAGCGACAGGCACCTGTTTGACAAGCTGTTCTACGCGCAAGCCGGCGACTTCGCTGCGCCTGCGCCCGCCTGAGGCAAAGGCCACCATCAGGATAGCTCGGTCGCGCAAAGCGGTCAGATCCTTGCCGGAACAGGTCGCGAGCAACTTGCTCAGAATATCGCCGGTAATGGCATTGGCGCTCTTGCGGCTGCGCGGCCGGTTGATGGCGCGCACCGCGAGGCGGATTGCCGATTTGACGGACGGCGATGAAAACGATCCTCCCAGACCGCGCCAGCGGGTCAGCGTCGACCAGTTGGCGAGACGACGACGGACCGTTGCCGGTGCATGTGGCCCCGACACGCGCAGAAAGCCTTGTTGGCGCAATTCCTCTTCCACGTCGGCCGGCATGCCGTGACCGGGATCGACCGCGCGTTGCTCTGGCCGCCACAGATGATGGGCGACAAACTTCAGCACCAGGGCTTCAGGTGCCGGGAAGGGCAGGGGGCTGCCGGTTGCAGCCATCGACCAGGCTTCGAGATAGGCCAGATCCGAAGTCAGCGCGCGCAGCGTGTTTTCGCCCATGCCTTCATTGACCAGATGGCGCAGGGTTTCGATATCCTGATCGGTCAATAGCCTGGCGAGCCTGTCGCGGCGGTTCATCGGCAAGACAGCGGCAATCGTATCTAAAGTCTCGGTGCGTTTTTCAATCGAACCTGACGACGAGCTGCTCATTTCGGCAGTCCGTTATCGTCATATAGTTCATCGTGGTTCGAAGTCTGGTGCGTGTTTGCAGGCTTTCCCTTAAGCGCCAGCGCCCAGACTTCATACCATGTGCCCTGGCCGTTCTGCGAAATTGGCACGATCGCGGCGATAGGATCGCCAGCTCGACAGATGACAACCTCGTCATCGCGCAAAACGAAGTCAATTAGTTCGTCAAATCGCTCCGCTGCCTCGGCAATGTCCACGAATACCTTCACCGCCACTACCCTTACCCGACGCGCTCACGCAGAATCGCGTCGAACGCCAGATCCGCCGAGATGAAAGTGCAGTGCTCAAGCCGCGCCTGAGCGGCAAGAATCCGGTCCCACGGATCGCGATGTTCCCAATCAAAATTTGCTGCAAGTTCGGCATGCAGATCGGTGATGGCTAGTGTTTGCAGGCCGCTTCCCGTGACGGCTGCCCGCAGTTCCTGGGGCTTGAGATCAAGTTTGTTCAGGCGCATCTTGTTGTCCAGCTCATAGAACGTGACCGCACTGACGAGGATGGCATTTGCCTTGTCCTCGATCAGCGATCGTGCCTTCGTGGACAGGCGATCATTACCGATTGTCCACGAGTAGACGGCGTGGCTGTCGAGCAGGATTTTCATTGCGTGTTTTCGCTATTGTTGGATTTGCCTTGCCAGACGCCGGTATCATCATTCCAGTCTCCGGCATCGATCGCCGCCTGCTCTGCATCAACTGTATCGAACAGGTTGTCGGGCAGGCCACGATGGCGCAACAGGCCAAAAGGGCGCTTGCCACCGTCCGCTGCTGGACCGATGCGGGCGTAAACTTCGTTGCCACGCATGATGATGATCTCTTCGCCCTGGTTGGCGCGATCAAGGACTTCGGCGAAATTCTTGCGGGCTTCGCTGATCTTGTAGCTTGTCTGGGGCATCAGGGCCTCCGAAATTGGTTGTACGCCATTGATACCATTGTTTTACAGCACCTACGAGTTCCTCGTACACATCACCTCCGATAACCTATACTTATCGATGGTTAGAAGCCAACATGGTTAATGTCACGGTAACGATACCTATAGCTTATTTGGATTTAATTAATGGTCTAGAAATCAATGATTTCAATGATATGATTTCGATAAATGTCAATTGTGCGGGAGTCGCATATGGGTAAGCGGGGCAGATTTAGAGACAGCGCCATATCTCTAAACACAGTCTCCCACATAATGGCTGAATGCGCATTCTCTTTTGCAATTTCATAACAGGATCGAATGAAGGCGTCGGAAGGCCTGTCATGTCTGAGATCGATATTGACTCACTAAGTGAGGACGAACTTTACGCGTTGAGCGGCCGAATCTACGACCGTATCACGATGCTGGAGCGGAAACGGGAACGTTCCGCGCTTTCAAGATACGGCAGTGGTCTGCGGATCATCGTCGCGGCGCCTGGCTATGGCCAGATGATCGGCACCACGGCCTTCTTCCTCAGCAAAGAGTGCGCGTTCCTTTGCGGTTCCGAGCAATGACTTTAGATCGAGTGCGGTTCCAGAGCTGAGATTGATCAGGTTTATCGGTTGGGAGGCAATTCCGCCGTCCTGCTCGTTTCCATCGGCGGCGAGGTGTGGCGGGTATTTAACGGTTTTGTCGCTGAGCCGATGGCGTTAAGTGACTTGATGTTCTGCTCCGCGATCGCTTGGTTTCAGAAAATGTCAACGATGTCGATACGATCAACCTTGCCTGTCAACTGTTCGATCGCCTCACATTCGGCCGACCTATAATGTAGACGAGCCTCAATTCCTGGGTAATGCTGGCCGTGTACATAGCATCACAAACAGCCTCGAAGCACTGCGTAATTCTCTTTGATGTTTTCATGCAATTGAATGGCGTTCAAAACACCCTTACGTTGTAGGCGTGGATGAATCACTGTGAGAGTTTTGATGGTCGCTGAGGTTGGCCCGTGGGCAAAAGAAAAGCTGGATATCCTGGCCCGCTATCTCGATTTCTATACGAAGGTCCTGAAGAACCAGCCGTGGCGCACCATCTATGTCGACGCATTTGCGGGAGGCGGGCGCGCAAGAATTCGTACCAAAAATGCGTCGCTCGCGATGCCCAATATATTGGAAGCACCTGCCGAACAAGATTCTGAGCACGCTCAATTCCTTGATGGATCACCCAGGGTTGCGCTTAGCATAGCCAACCCCTTTTCACGTTATGTTTTTATAGAGCCCGATGCGAACCGCGCACAGGAACTGAGTGATGTCGAAGCCGAATTCGGCGAGCGCCAGAAGATAACGAAACTAAAAGTGCCAGCAGCAAAAGGAATTGCTTGGGTCGCCAGCCAGGCAATTTCGAAGAGTAGTCATCGGGGCGTCGCGTTTCTCGACCCTTTTGGAGCGAGACTCGAGTGGTCGAGTGTACGGACCCTGGCGAATACCGGACTGTTCGAGGTTGTCGTGAATTTCGCGCTTAACATGGCGCTCAATCGAATGCTCCCCAATGATGGCAATGTTCCCGTCGCTTGGGCAGACACGTTGGACCGCTACTTCGGTAGCCGCGAATGGTTCGATGAGGTCTACTCGTCCGATGCTCATGGCCTGTTCGCAACAACAGAACTTCGCAAACGAGACGATTATTCTGACCGCTTGCTAGAATTATATAGGCGGAACCTGAAGGACGCATTCGGCTTTGTGTCTACGCCCAGACTGATCCGCAACACGCGTGGCGCACCGCTTTACTATTTGCTTTGGGCCGGCCCGCATCGCAAGGGCCTTGAGGGCGCGGAATACATCCTGAGAATGGGTGATAAGCTACCTAAGGTTCGGTAGTGGTCTACTTAGCAACAAGCGGAATTCTGCTCAGCGATTTTCAATCGGTCGTAGAAGTTGATGGAATGTTCGTTGTGGGTTGAGCCTGATAGTATCCGCTACCTTTATGGTACTGGCCTTGCGGCGCTCGCCTCCCGATTTGGTCGTGACCTTGAGTTCGGGATGGCCAACCAGCGATGAAAGTATGTCAGCCGAATGCGCAGGCGTCAAATTGTAGATGCTTTCGTAGAAATCAAGGACATTAATCGCATGGCCCCGCTCGATTAGAAGTCGAGGGACATCATCCCGTAGTTGTTCGACCGCTGCTGTGCGCCCTGCTTGATCGAATAGGTAAAGGTGGCCGTCTGTATGGCGAGCGTTGTAACTCAGCATATTCAGACCAGCCCGGCCGAAATGGGCTTGCGAGCTGCTGTTGTCATGCAAGACGTTGTTATAGACTTGACGGGCGCGGTACGACTTGGCGAAGTGGATGAACCAGTAACGCCATCCATCTGGATTGTGGATGGAGAAGGGGCTCACAAATGGCGCGCAGACCTGAAACGCATCGAACACGAGGCGCTCAGCCGTGCCCAGCCACCGTTCGTTGCTCATAGGAAAATTTAACTGTTCAATATCTCGGCTTGGCAAGCCAAGGAAAGCCAGTTGTGACAGCAAGAGATCGGGTTTTGTTCGGCTCAAAAAGGCCAGGAACGACTGGATACTAAAGGTGTAAAAAATTTCAGATTGGTAGGTCCGGATAATATCTACCAAGGTAGCGCGGTCGACATAGCTGTGTCCGCATTGATCCAGGTTGAACAACGCATTCGTAATTTTCGCCGATGTCAGTATTGTTTTGATCTTTGGATAAGCGTCTTCGAATGGCTCATTGAGGATGCTGGTCTCAATCCGAAGATTCTTGCTGGTTTCCCGCACTTCTGCAAGCAATGGAGCAATATTCTGCCTAAGTAGAGAAACCGCGGCCGGGTCGGCGTCGTTCAGAATCAAGTGGCATTCAAGGTCAATTTTGGAAAGCCCTTCGATCGCCCGTGCCAGATTTATCTGCTCGGCAGCCACCCGCATTCGGTCAACGAATATAAGCGGCGATCCCACGGCGCCCCCAGCATATCGTCCCGCTCCAGCGAAGCCATCGACTATGGCGAAGCGAAAGCGTGGCTGCTGCGGGTGCTTACATCTTACGACTATATATTGCAGAACATATTCGTGCAAAATTTTGTGTTTGCGCTTCGAGTGCTCGTCAAGCTGCGCGCCACCTTCCCAATCATAACGCTTCCTGGCCACTCATCCCCCGCTGTAAAAACGTTTTGTGGTCAGCTCATGGTACTGCCTGGATTGGCATTTGGTCCCATGTGCGACCCTTATATTCTCGACCATTTGCTTTCTTCGACCGCCGTTTGTTATCTTTGCCCCACGTTCCCCATTGTTTGAAAAAGAACGCCGTATCGTGTTCTAGGCAAGTGTCGTATATCTCATCGATCCACTCCTCCTGCAGTGGTCGAGCAGATTTGCCGCTTTCGCCGCCAACTATAGCCCAGTGAATACTCGTGAGATCAATGGCTCCGACAGGACCGATCAGCGGTTCAAAAGAGATGAAGCGAATGGCTGCCGGCACTTGACGGAGGTGGTCAATGCGTGCCGTCACGGCTTTGTCCTCTACACTGGTTCCAAGCCACACGTTCGGCAGAATTTCACCAATCACTTGGCGGACAACATTCGCCATACGTCCTGGCCGTTTGGTGAGAATCTGGTAGTTGTGATGTGGCGTCTCGCGCATCACCTGCCAAACTTTTAGAATGAATTCATCGGAGACCGAATCATGGAAAAGGTCGCTCATTGAATTGACGAAAATCTTGCGAGGCTTTTTCCAAGCATGTGGAATGAGGAGAGCCGATTCATCTTCCCGCACAACTCCGGTCCATATTGTCCTTGTACCGCTCCTACGGGTTAGGCCAACGTATTTGTCAACGTGCATAGCTTCCAGTCGCTTGGCCATAGCCATCGCATAGCAGTTGGTGCATCCAGCGGACATTATGCTGCAACCCGCGATGGGATTCCATGTCGCGTCGGTCCATTCGATCTGTGTCTCAGCCATTTGCAACCCTCCGATAATCCGGGCGATTTGACATCAAAATATCCTTAATTACAGTTAATTTACAGCACTCATTTTCAAATAGTAGAGATGCCTTTTTCGCTTTTCACTACGTGAAAGTCTTTATCTCGTGGACCGAGCTTAACGTATATAGCAACTTCTATTCTTGTCTTATTTGATCGGTTGCCTTCGTCTGTTCACGAACCTATTGAATGACTCTAAAGATCGTTTGCATAAGGCTCTCAGAAAACTATAAGAAATAGAGAGTTTCAGCGCTGGATTCGGGGTAATAATGGCGAAATTCGATCCGACGGCAAGACGTACAGAACTGATCCGACAAATCACTGACAACCAGAGAGTAGCTGCCGGAAAGATTGCGGAAGCGCAGAGTTATGCCCCGGCGCGCGAATTGCTAATCGATCCCAGGCTCGGTCTGGGAATCCCTGCCAATAGTATTGTCGTCGATGCCCCCGTTCCCTTCGGGCGGGAGCGTCCGGACATCCAGATTTGGCTCGACGGAGTTCCCGTTGCCCTGCGCAACGAGGGCGAACACCTTTTCGCCATTCTCGAACTTAAATCCGGCTCAAAGGTGAGAACCGGAGGTCGTTCGATAGCGCGGAGCGAACTTGCGACCTACAATTATTCCAAGCTTCGTCACTTCTATCTTGCAGACGGTGAGGTGATACAGCGTTACGACCTTGGCGGGCCGTCTCTCCCTCAGGCTTGGGAGGTCGAGTGGAACGCGCTCGCCGACGAACAGATATTGACTGCATTTTTTGCTCCGATCACTGAGGACAGACGCTCACTTCGGCGCCAATTAGAGGAATTCTCTGGAGTCGAGGTTCCACTTGGACGAAAAATTGCCGATCTGAAGGATCGCCGGCGCTTCATTGACGCCATGGTGACCGTCGCGCGAATTCTTTCACGCGCCGTAGATGAACTCGTCGACGCTCGGTTGGTGCCCGATCTCAGGCAAGCGCTCGAAGACGTTGCTACTCTGTCAAACGATTACGGCTACGGGACGGCCAGTTTCGACTTTGGCGGCGAAGTGGATCCAGTCGGTTTTGCGAACGAGCCTGACCAGACCGATTTTGACGCCGTCGGCCTATTCAATGAGCGCTACACGCGCATGCTCTCTGACATTGAGCCGCGCCTCTACGCGTTGCGGGCTGAGAAAGTCGACCTTCCGTCGTACGCGATGCGATCTGGCCTCGATGTTGCCTATGCCTCTTTCTTGAGGGTCAACGACAGTAACAAAAAGGCTAAGGAAATCGCCGTGAGCGCCCGAACTAGCTTCGTTCAGGAGACGTCGGCGCTTCTGTTCTCGCGGTTGCTTATGGTGCGCTTCTCCGAAGACAACGGCCTGCTGCCGCGCGTGCTATCGAATGGCGGCCTCGCTGCCTTCGCCAGCTTCGCCAAGCATAGCTCTGAGCCTTTTCAACTTCTGATTAGGACCGCCTACGACAAGGCAAGGCGAATCTATCGACACCTTTTCGAGAAGAAGCCATTGGACTGGCTGCTCGATGGGGAAGATGCGGGCCTGTCGGACGCATTGCTTCATGCCATGTGGATCCTCGCAGGATGGGACTTCACTACGGTTCGCGGTGACATTCTTTCCGGCATCTACGATCGCAATCTGGACCGAAGCCAGCGACAGGCTCTGGGCGAGGTTTACACGAGGCCAGAGCTCGCGGCTTACATGTTGTCGTCTTGTGGCTACAATGGGACTCAGGATGTTCTAGACCCGGCATGTGGATCCGGTACGTTCCTGGTCGAAGCTTTCGAAGTGGCGCGCCAAAGAAAGGAAGACGCCGGGCTCGACTTCACGCCAGACGACGCAATAGAGGCGCTCGAACGCTTACACGGTCTAGACCTAAACGCATTTTCGGCTACGCTGGCCCAGATCCAGCTCCTGTGGCACGCGTTGGCGGGAACGACGAGCAACGGTGGCGACCTTATGCGAAAGGCAATCGTCAGCTTGTCGGTTGAAGGGGGACACAGTAGTCTCTCCACCTGGGGCGTTTCGATGCACGAGGATCTTTTTGGTGGGCGGGCGGGCCGGGCTAACGATGAAATCAGGGCCAACGCTCGTGCAGGCACTAGGCGCTTGCGCACTGCAGACCGCAAGTTTCGCGATTTGTCTGGACGAAGGGGCGGATACCCCATCGTTGCCGGAAACCCTCCCTATGTAAGGTTCGAGCGAGCTCCGATCGGTGCAGAAGAGCGGGCCGAGTTTGCTCCAGTGCTCAAGAAAAATACCGATCTTTCGGTCCTATTCGTTTACCGGGCGATGGAGTGGTGGCTGGCACCGGGAGGACGGCTGGGCTTTTTTCTTCCACTAGCTATTTCAGAGGCAAGCTATGCCGAACCGCTTCGAGCGATCCTCGCGCGTTATCGCATTATAGAAATTATTGACCTAGAGGAGATTGGTAACGTCGCTTTCCACGGTGCAAATGTCGTGACCATTGGTTTGGTTATGGAAAAGACGCCGGCCACAGCTCAGGACAAGATCAAGATCACACGTGTAGTGCAGGACTGCCTCGACGAAGAACTCGGGCAAATCGACATGAGCCGTGCGATCACGGATATTGTGCCGCGGTCCGCTGTCTTGCTGGGACGCTATTTGCCGGGTTCATCACTTGTTGCTTCGGAACTAACCAGGGCCGACATATGTTCGACCCAATCGGATACTATGGCGGAGGCAGAAGTGCAGCTTGAACCGAGCACTGCGGAGCCGCTCCAGGACGACTTTGGCAGCAGCAATAGCGCGATAGATGCTGAGATCGATGAAGAGGACGAAGAGAACGGTGCGGGTTCTTCGGACACCGCTTGGCTAACGAAGATTCGGTCAGCCGACGTCGAGATACTTGACCGCCTCGCCCGATCAAGACGACTCGAAGATATTATACTTCGCGGCTGGACGAAGAAAACTTACCGTCAGAAGACTCGCTACGAAGCTAACATTCCCTCTGGCGAGAGTCGGCTGCTTTGGCAGCGTCAGCCTGTTATGGGGTACGGCGTGAAGCTCGGTCGGAAATCGATTGATAATCATGGCGGATTGCCCGTTCACAAGGCTAAGAGCCTCCCGCCCGACGGCAGCCTGTCCGAGGCTCCCTTTGGCCACTGGAACGGCGATCCCGCAGAAGTTGATACGGCTCGGTTTTATTCCTGGAAAGGTGTCGGCGACGAAGCAAACACATTCGTTGTGCGCAACATTGCTACACAGCCAGTATTCGCGCCGCACCCGAAGGATGCCTATCTCACCAATACGGTCTATTGCATCCGGCTCTCGGAACGCTTTCCGCTCAACATCTGGTCGCTTTCACGCGTAATCGCTTGGTTTATGGCGAAGACCGCCCGCACCTCGGTTGTTCAGGGTTATTTCGCCACCTTCTATCCTCGAGAGACGACGCGAATGCCAATCCCCGCGGAGCGGTCGGGGGCTCTGTTAGATGAGCTCGATGAGATCGGGCTGCGTATCCTCGGTGCAGATGACGAACTCGCACGTGGCGACACGGAGGTTGAACAACTTCGCGCAGGTATTGGAAGTCGCCAATTCCGTAATCGCCTGGACTTGGTATCTTCGGGGGTCGTGACCGCACCGAAAGACATCTCTTGGCCTCGCGCGGATGCTGACTGGACGGGGGCAAAAGTCGATATTGCGGGCGATGATATCCGCTTCCTCACAACCGACGATGAAGGTGCGGAGGAAGCCGCTCCTACCGAAACCGGCCAACCGTGTATCATAAGCATTAAGAATAGCGATCTCTTGGAGTGGATAGCTTCTGAAGCTCGCTCTTTGCTTGCACGTGGAAATCGGCCCGACCGCCAATGGATGGGATCGCTCGCTATACCCGAAGATCCCGCGGCGGCGGCGACAATCGTACGTCGGCTGCAAAAAGGAACGGCAAAGGTCGAACTCATGCGCGCGCTCGATGCTCTCGATGCTATAGTTGCCCGGACGTTGGGCCTATCCGATAACCAGCTCGCACGCATTCACGAAGCTTTTGCGACCGACGCTATGCTTCAACATGTGCGTCCACAATGGAAGCATCGCCGAGCCATCATCTCGGAGCATGAAGGCTAGCCGCTTTTTTTGCTTGCTTCGCAATCAACTATTGCCCGAGGCTTCGCTGCCACGGCGCAATAGAATCGAGCGGCTATCACGACAGCAAGCGGTGCTCTCCTCTTGCAAAAATTGAAGCTGGAACAGCGGGTCGCCAGTTCGTATTCTTCTAGTGTTTTTACAATCCAATTCGACGTTGCAATGTGAGAGTTGCCTAGAGTCTTGACTGGTAATCCGGTTTAAAAGGGTATCGGCGCGCGCCTGGCTTGATGCCAATCTTCATGTTCGTGACTCTACGTCAAAATCAGAAATAGGTTACAAAATCTGCATTACTTAATTTCAGACTGGCAACCTGGATAAGAGAGCGCCGCTGGGTGTTTGTCTTGATGCGATTCATGTGTTCTTGACTTCGAATCAGAAGCAAAAGAACCGCCTCTAATTATGCCCCGGTTTTTCGGAAGTCGGGTGCAAACAGCCGTTGACCGGGCTTTGCCACCCTGGCAGCCAGTCGCGCGCTGTCAGCAAGACAAGGCGGGTTACCCGATGACTCCCGATGATGCGCAGCCCTGATGCCATCTCGATCACCGGAATGAAGCTCGCTATCATTAGTAAAGCCGCCTCCCTCTGGAAATTCGTTTTTGTCGGTTATGGTGTCGGCAGCGGATTGCGGGCGGTCCAGCTTGCAGCGGCTGCTTTGCGCGCAAAACCGACATTGCGGCATTCATTGCACTTGCCTGCAAGCAGCCAACGCCTTTGTTGAGGAAGCACGTCGCTTGGGCGTCAATAACAGTCATTACCGCTCTGAAACCCAAGCACCAAACATGGGAAACTGATGCTTCACTTCTTGAGACTCTTGAGTGGGGTCTTGGCCAACGATCTGAACCAGCCCGAAGGTTGCCATTCGGAAAGTTCGCCAATCTCGTTCAGGATTGTCCATCGTTCGATCAATATCCGCCCCTTTGTGTCGTCGATTTTTGCGGCGAATTCCGTCATCCGAGCCGCCAGCGCCGTCGTCTCAACGAGGAAGATGTCGTCCGAGGGACTCGCTTCGGATTTGCAGACACCTGGCGGCCCCACGATCAAAATCCCCTCCCAGGCCTTCTCGCTTTCATTCTCCTTAAGCCACTGGATGTGGTTCAACGACTGACCGACCTCTTGTTTATTGTACTCGGCGGGGTTGTTTTTTTCCGTTTTGAGCTCGAATGCCACGCAGCTAGAGGAATCGGGATCCATCCAGATAACATCGGGGCCTTTGCCCCATTCGTTGTCCGGTCTGGAGGCGTCAAATCCGACGAGTTCACCGTACAGTCTGACTGCCTCCTCCTTGGCGTTGGACGTCGAGCCCTTGTCGAGCAGTATCTTGGCTTGTTGCTTGAGCTTCCAGACCAAGTCGCCGAGTGCCTGGGGTCCATGGTGGTTCGTGGCGAGCAACACCCTCTGAAGGGCTGTTTTCGCACCTTCGGCCTCAGCTTTGTCGTCGGCATCGGTACGGAACGGAACGTTCAGCCACGCGGACAGTCGCGATCGAGCCTTCTTGTAGTGCGCACTCGCGGTCTCATTGTCACCCGCGTTCTCATAAGTCGCGCCGAGCCAAACCGAATACCAACCCGCCAACTTGGCATCGGCCATGGCGGTGGCGTCGAGCACATCGAGCAAGACCTTCCGAGCCCCTTCGACGTCGCCTTGCCACGTCTTGGTCATGAACTCGCATTCGGCCACGGCGGACGCCGCCAATTGCGCCTCCCGCTCTTTCACCTTCGCAAGAGCGTCTTCTGAGACCTCAAGCCCATCCACAGTCTCTCGATAGAACTGCAGCCATCCAGCATCACGAGAGATAACTTGCGATATCAGGGAGGCAATCGCCTCGGGATCGCCCTTGTCCATGCCCTCCTGAACGGTCTGGCCAAGTATCACCTGTTTTCTGATCAAGGGTGGGAGCAGGGCGACGTTGCGTTCGGTTTTGAGCCAGATATTAAGGTCGCCACCCTGTATAAGGAACGCGCCATAGTCGCTTCTGCCCCGGTTGATACGGCCAAGTAACTGCGTGATCCGCCCGGCCATCTTGGTAGAGAAGAGGTTACTGAGCGATAGGTGCTGGAACAGGTACTGGTCCATCAGACTGGTGCCCGATGGAGCGCCGTCTATAAGCATCACCCGGCAGGTGTCCTGCGGGAGATCGATGCCGTCAATCCGCGACACCAAGATAAACGCGCCGGACGAAGCTTTCCTAAAGGATTGGAGTTCAGCCGAGAAGTTTGCCTTGGAGGGCGGAGTTCCGATGTGCTTCCACGCCTGCGCTTTTGGATAGGACGGCACAGACACCAAAAGCTTGTTCTTCTTGAGAACCTCTGCTGCGACCTCCTTCTTGTCGGGATTGCTCTTGAACAGACTGCTAAGGAGGATCAGTCGCTCGCCGTTGCCCGCATCGTTGTCGGGTGCGATCTGATTTGTAATCCTTCGACCGAAGCCGCGCACGAAATCGGTCTCAAATTCCAAGGTCGCTGACAGGTAGACACGTCGCACGCCTCTGCCTAAGAAGTCGTAGACGCCCGTGGGAATAAACGGCGGGGTGATTTCAATTCCATTTGACGAAATCAAGATAGCGCAGTTCCCGATGTTCTCCCAGAGCCTTATGGTCGGGAAGAACAGATCGCTTTTTCGCCAATCATTGACCCTTTTTATGGCCTCAAGGATTTGGTCGCGGCATCTGTACGCGGTCGCGGGTGGACACATCGTTACCTGCGCGCCGTGCTGTTCGAGGACAGCGCCGAGTTGCGGCCCCTTGTTCAGCTTTTCGAATTCAGGCCGAACCATTGCGATGATGTCCGAGAAGAGGGTCGGATAAGTCTCCTTAGAAATCGACAAGGTGAACGCGTCCCTGATCATGCGCTCGGCGACATGGGCGTCGTCGAAAATGACGCCTGCGGGCGACTTTTCCTTGCTGAAAGTGGAATTCGCGGTGAAAAGGGCCTGATAGGTAGTGATGCAAAACGCCTTGCCCGTTTCGAAACGATCATCGGAGAAATTCCCGTGTGCCCGGGTCGTGTAAGGAATCCCCAGGCGATCGCATTCCCGCGCAGTCTGCTCCACGAGATCGATGGTGCTGCATGCGAAAACGATGGGGCCGATTTGCTCGTTAACCAGACTCTGCGCGATCAATACGCCGACGATGGATTTTCCCGCGCCCGTGTTGAGCAAGACAGCGCTGTCGTGTTTGTCGCGCGCCAAATGCCAACGCTGCAGCGCTTCCGCCTGTCCCTTCCATAAATCATTTGGCGCGTTGCTGAGGTTCGGCGTTCTGGCGAAAATTTCAAGCGGATCAGTCGGAGCCGAGTTGGTCTTAGGACGAGACAATTTATTAAAGTCGATCATGGCGATACCTCTCTCGTCTTGTTTATCTCAAGCAAACAGTACGGTGGAAAGAGTTCGTGAGGGCCTCTGCACAACTTTGAAATGTAGCGACATGCCCCCGGCAGTAACTCAGCGGAAATGATTTCCGCTGTGCGCCTTCATGCTGGACAAGCCTTGCATGAAAGTCCATTCTTAGAACCGGACATCTCACCAGATCATGGAGGTGCCGTGTGTGCTCCGATTCCTGAGGTTAACTTCATCGGGTCAGACAGGGATCACTGGCGACTAGGTTCGCGGGCGTTTTCACCTGTGGCAAATCGCTTGATTCAAATGATGACTGGAACAACGTTGCAGAACGATCGAAGTCTTTGCTATCGAACGCCTACTGGTTGAAAATCGGGAAACGAGCGACGCGATGAAAATCCCATTTAGATGGCATAATCCTGCGGAGGTCACCGCTGTAAAACCCGAGGAACCTGAGTCTATGATCAAGCTAGCGATCGAGCCGCAAAGCCACCTCGAGAAGTATCTCGCCTATTATGTCGGGCGGCTGAAGCCGGGCTATGCCGTACTGGTAACCGGCGAGTGGGGAACGGGCAAAACCCACCAGGTCCGGCGCGCGCTTCCAGATACACATGCCCACTACATCAGTCTCTTCGGCCTCAACACGCCCAGCGAGATTGAAGCACAGATTTTTACCAAGATGTTCCCCAAGGCCTCAGCAGTAAGGCGCTTCGCCGAGAAGATGGATAGCACGTCTGTCGACATTCCGGTACTTGGATCTCTTGGAACCGGAGGTCTGGCGAGTCTTCTGACTGGGCCTTTCATCAAGAATGAGGTCGACAACTCCCGCCCACTCATCTTGGACGACCTCGAGCGGTGCACCGTCGAAAACGCTGTGCTGCTCGGAATGATCAATCGATATGTAGAACACCACGGATGCCGGGTGATTGTCATCGCGCATGACACCAAGGTAGTTGAGACCTTCGCGGACACCAAGGAAAAGGTCTTCGGCCAAACCCTTCACGTCGAACCGAATGTCGAGGCGGCCTTTGCGGAGTTCGTCGCTTTTTTCAAGGATCCGCAGAAGCCAGACAAGCTTGGCGCCCATCGTCGGGAGGTGCTTTCCACGTTCAGGGAGTCCGGAACTTCGTCCCTGCGAATCCTTAGACACGTCGTTGAGGATGTCGGTCGTCTCGCCGATGCCCTAGAGGATCGCCATTTTGAGAACGACATGGCGATGGTGGAATTGGTCCGCCTCTTTTCCGCTCTCGGAGTGGAAGCAAGAACGAACAAGCTGGAGCTCGAAGACCTCTTCATGAGAAAGGAAAAGATCTTTTCGCACAGAATGGATATGGGACGCGCGGAAAAGGAAGAGCTACCGAAATCCCGGCTATATGACGCTGCCCAAAGGTACACGTCAATCGACATTGGAAGCACATTGGTGAGCGATGACGTGTTGGCCGAAATGCTCTTTGATGGCCGCTTCACGGAGAAGCACATCCGCACGTCATTGAACAACAGTGCCTATTTTCTCGAGAAGGAGGCGGCGCGGCCTTGGCAGATCGTCGGCAGCTTTGACAAGCTCGATGATGAGTACACCGCTCCGGCGCTGGCACGAATGAACGAGCAGTTCGACAAGCGTCAGGTGACGGATTCCGGCGAGTTCCTGCATATTGTTGCCCTGAAGATGATGATGGCGTCCCGTGGTGTGCTGAAGGTCACATCAAAGCAGGTCGCTGACGATGCCAAGCGCTATATTGATGATCTCGTAGCCGCAAAGCGACTGCCAGCGCGAAAAGCGGGCTGGAGGTGGACCGACGAGTTCAATGACGCATCCGGCGGCGTTATGTATTGGGTCGTCGATTCCTACCGAACTGAATTCCAGGATGTTCTCGAATACCTCATCAAGGCCCGTACGGACGTTCTGAGTGACACTTTGCCTGGCAAAGTCCCCGCGTTGCTGGAAGCTGTCAAAACGGACGGACAAAAATTCTTCGACATGGTTTGCCACAGCCGTAACGCGACTTCGGAATACGAAGACATTCCGATCTTTGCTTATGTTGATCCGGCGGAATTCGTGGATGCGTGGCTGGAATCGCCGAAAACGGGTTGGTACTGGATTGGTAACGCACTTAAGGAACGACATAAAGTTTTGACGCAATATCCTGCGCTGTCTTCCGAGACTGCTTGGTACTCGCAGGTCCATAAAGAAATGCTGCAGAGAGCGCATAGCCAGGAAGGACTGGCACGAATCCGAATGGAACGAACTGCAGAATTGATGGGTATCCCCAAGGCCGCCACTGCTTCATCGGCCGGTGCTTCAGTCAAAACTTCGGTGAAACCGATAGTGGCGGCTGCAGTTCGTACGGCTACGGAAGGCGAGGCGGATGAAGTTCCCGCAAAGCCTAAGCGTGCGCGCCGCGAGAAGCCTGAGTAACAACCATCGGAGCCGTCAAAGCGTCGGTTGAAACAAAAGCCGGAACCGGTTGTTTTCTGTCTTAAACGGCAACGCTGGATTAACTTGGGGGCAGCACGCTGGGGTAGTTCGGCTTAGCCGTGACTCAATGGCAGGCTGCCTCGAAGCAAGCCTCGCCTGTCGTTGATGCCCGCATTCTCATCCTTTGCAAAACGTATCCGTCGCCCATTGGCAAGTATGCGGAAACTACCTGCGTGGCGAGTATGGCCGAGAATGGCATGATCCACTACCACTTCTTAAACTGCTGCTCTTCAGCGATCAGACGAAACGGCGCCGCACCGGGCGATGCCGTTCGTGCATAATGGAGCGAAACCGTCCACTCGAGGAAGCGACTACCGCAATGCCGAATGCCGAACGCAGATTGATGTCCGCTATTGCCATTGATTGGTCCAAAGCCAACAGACTGCCTCCGGCCCCATTGCCGCTATTCAAGTTCTGCAGAACAAAATCCTGACTGGCAATCTGGAATTGCCGACGGGTGCCTTCTTGACTTGGAATGAAAAACAAAAGAACCGCCTCTAAGTATGCTCGGTTCCCCGGAGGTCGGGTGCACACAGCCGTTGACCGGGCTTTTCCACCCTGGCAGGCAGTCGCGCGCTGTCAGCAAGACAAGGCGGAGGAGGGCGATGACTTCACAACGATGTACAGCGTTGATGCCATCTCGATCACTGGAATGAAGCGCGCGATTATTAGTAAAACCGCCGCCCTCTGGAAATTCGTTTCTGTCGGCTATGGAGTGGGTGGCGGATTGCCGGCGGTCCAGCCTGCAACGGCTGCTTTTCGCCATCATTTCCGCCGTTAGTGTCTCCTACAGTATTGACCAAAAGCTGCCGTTTATCTCAACCTTGCTGACACTCAGTATGTGATGGCAAATGTATGTTCCGATTTAATGCACTACATACGTCCGAAAGGATTTTGTTCCCTGTCATGGCAGCCCGAAGGTCAAGTTCGGGCATTGCGGACGTGAAACTGCCGCAAGAAGCAATGACCACAAAGGTATACCCCTGCGGACATGCGCCCATACCTACCCTTAGTCCTCTCCGCAAGGTCAGAGGCGGGTGAAGAAACATTGTACGAATTGCCGGGAGTGAATTGGAAGCGAACAAACCAGTACCAACCCATTGGCGGAAGTGCTGGATAGAAGGGCGTTAAATACCCCCTTGTAAAAATTTTCATTTTCTTGGCTCAGAACAACCGAAGGTGTACAGGAGAGCTAACCGATGAAAGACACACAAGGTGATTTGATGAATGGAAGCATAACAACCGCCATATCATTCTTGGAATACTACGCCGATCCAAGTAGAGAACTAGACTATGCCGTACTAATCAATGGGCAGTGGGGTTCAGGAAAAACCCATGTCGTTAAAGATATTTTCTTAAAAAACCTCAACGTAAACAACAAGTACCTGTACATAAGCCTTTACGGAATTTCCAACTATGCGCAAATCGAAGAAAATTTTTACAGGCAAGTGCACCCAGTACTTTCATCAAAAGAATTTCGCTTTGCGGGAAGTGTTTTGAAGGGATTTCTGCGTACGGCGGTGAAGATCGACATAGACGGTGACGGCAAGGACGACGCCACTATAACTTCTCAGATCCCCGACATAGCACTAAAGGACTACTTCTCCACACCAAGTGGAACTTTATTAGTATTTGATGATCTTGAAAGATGTACAATTCCAACTTCCGAAATACTAGGATATATAAACCATTTTGTGGAGCATAGCGGCTTCAAAGCAATAATAATTGCAAATGAAAGCAGAATATTTGACTTAGATAAAAAGTATAAGGACATCAAAGAAAAGCTTGTCGGCCAAACTCTATTATTGAGGCCGGATTTTGACAGTGCATTCCCCAGTTTTGTTTCCACGTTAACGAACAAGAAGGCTGCCGATTTTGCGAAATTATTCTCCGCCGATATTAAAAAAACATTCGATATGTCTGAAACCAATAACCTAAGAATACTTAAGCAATCTCTATGGTCATTCGAGCGACTTGCAAATACATTTGAAGAAAAACACTGGCTGCACGCGGAAGAGTTGCGCGAGTTGATGGTGGGCTTCATTGCTCTCTCTCTCGAAGCAAAATCAGGAAGGATGACCCTTGATGAAATGAAGACTTTGAATACAGATAGATTTAGATATCTATTCAATTATGAGAAGAAAAAAGAAACCGTAACAAGCCGTATGGCAACGAAGTATCCATCGATAAATTTCACGGCTATAATTACGCCAGATATACTGGTTGACGTAATCTTCAACGGTATCGTTAACGCCGGTCTTATTATAGAATTATTTAACTCTACAGCACCGTTCGCGCCGCCGAGATCGGAACCAGCGTGGATAAGAGCTTGGCATGGTTATAATCGCTCCGACGACGAGTTTGATGCCGCTGTTCTGGAGGTAGAGGACCAATTCAAAAATCAGGAATTCACGCATTTAGGCGATATAGTTCATGTTTTTGGCCTACGGCTGAGGTTTGCTCTGATGGGAGCTATCACCCAAAGCGCGCAGCAAGTTGTTGACGAATGCAAGAGTTACATAGATGATCTAAGCAAGAAAAACCTCCTAGGTACGCGTGTTCCACGAAGCGTGGATGAGTATAATGGTTGGAGACAACTTGCCGTGTCTCAACATGAGACATCAGAGTTTTTGGATATTTTCGAATATCTCAAAGCAGCTATCCAGCAGAAAATAGAAGAGAACTATCCTGATGACGCTCAAAAACTCTTAGATATTGCCGCCTCTGATACCAGTGAATTTTTTAGAATGCTCTGCCACAACAACTTCGAAAGAAGTGAATATGCTGAAGTGCCGATATTAAATTACATTGATCACAGTAAGTTTTTGGATATGTTAGAGAAGTTGCCACCTAATTCTCAAAACGATGTGATGTTGGCGCTAAAATCTCGCTATGACAGTGGCGGTCTTTCACGAACGCTTTCCACAGAAAAAGATTGGCTGTGCGATTTGGTTTCAGATTTAGACCTACGACTCCCCGGCTACCGCGTCAATTCTAGAGATCGCTTAGGTCGTCTGTCGTCTAATCTGAAAGAGATCTTGGCTCCTCCAAATGAATAATCGAGCATTGAGGTATCGTACAGCAGCGATCCAACATAGGAAATGCCACAAAAGGTGTTCGCCTATTTTATGAGGGGCACCTAAGAGACGCAATGTTCTGTAGTGCGTCTCTCAACCTACACCCCTGTTAACGGTTTTTGAGCGGTGGTATGTGCGGTCTTGTGTGCCGGCGTTCGTACGTTCGGCATTAACAATGCGCGGTATGTTGGCACTACGCATTGTTGCCATGCATTCATTGCTTGTATAGAAACCAGCACATGGAAATGAGACATGTTGTCACTGCCTGCCTGTAAAATACGTTAATATTCAGTGCATTAGATTTCAGGAAACGCCTCACGGAAGTGGCACCATTTCCGGGAACGCGCTGCACGAGCACTACGGGCGGATTTTAGCCTCGTAGCAGACGTGCCGCATAATCTGGTGCGCGTTCGGTCCGAGGGGATTGTGCACCACAAAGGTGCGGCAGCAGTTGAGAGTGGTGATCTCGTTCCTATTGCCGGATCGAGAGCAAGCCTCAGTTACATCGTGTAGAAGTTACCTCAATTGCATCATGCCGTTGGTAAGGTTATCTGATTAAGCCGCTTCCTGCAAAAGTGTTGAAAATACCTTGGCAGGCGTCTTAAATCCAAGACACTTACGCGGGGGCGCATTGAGTTTATGGGCGAGGGCAGTCAACTGCCCCTGGCTGACCTGCGCAAGATCAGTATTGGTGGGTGAATACCGTCTGATGCGCTTGTTGATGTTCTAAATAGCGCCTTTCTGCCAGGGTGAGTTGGGATCGCAAAACCAGCTCTCAGCACCCATTCCATCTTCCAAAGCCCGATACCCCTCAGAGCTACGATCAAAGATAAAACTGCGGCGTGCGTAATAAGGCAGCGCAGCAAAAGTCTGAATGATTTTGTTCACGATAGGCATTGAGCGCCGGCTTTTTGTTTTTAGACCCTGACGTCTTAACTGGTTTTAGAAACCGAGTTTCTGAAGGATGGTCTGTAAGAGTGAAGATTTCAGCTTCTTGATATACTCAAAACGAATTGAGGCAACGGAACCAAGCGTCTTTAAACCCTTAATCTCATCGTAGACAGCACGATTGTCTGGATAGACCCTGTATTCCCGCACACCGTTCTCAACATCAGCATAAATACCTTCTATAATATCAATTTCATAAATCGCTGTGTTGCCAGCTTCGATCTCTCGAATGTGTCTGCTAATCTCCGAAAGAGGCAATTGAACACCCAGTGTCAGGTATGGGAAAGTCAGGTTGTCAGCATTCAAGTGAGGTCTGGCGTATTCAGACAAATATGCTTTCGTTTGACCATGGTTTGAATTCGCATTCGGTATAGCGCTTATTATGATACGGAAGCCATGGATGACGTTATTTGTGCCTAGTATTTTGATCATGTCACGCTTGATGTTGGAATTATCAGCATCAATTAATTCGGCTTCGATGAGAATTCGGGACTGTTCGTACTGTTCAACCGTAACTGGCTCGGCGCGATCATTAAAGCTGTAGTGTGCTGCTAAGGTATTTTTTGAGCTTACGTGTCTCAGTTTAAAGCTAATGCTAACTCCAGCGAATTCACCGAGGAAAAAATTGTCAGATAGTCGGGTCTCGATTACGTTAAAACGGCAGTAATTATTATTCTGGTTTGGAACCGTTGAAATTGAATGGATAATTTGATTTTTCAAAATGAACCCCCGGTATGTCTGAGGTCAGCTTTTATGCAATGTTTTCAGTCTCGTAAACTGAAATATACGATAGTATCTTCTGTCACCTATTAGGTTTCTATTCTCTAAATTGTAAGCGGGTAGGCTACCTCACGTATCTTTCGTCGGTGGGATGGGCGACTTTGCATCATGCGGAGGATTCTATTAGCGACACTGTGAGTCATACCCTGACATTCAAGGTTTTGACGGCGGCCGCGTGACTGGTCGGATGACGACGAGGTGCGGATTGTGGCCGCGTCGTTGCAGCCCAGGCCTAACATCTCGGCGGTTGCACGATCTGAAGGTCTGAATCCCTCGCAGCTTTATGGATGGCGTCGTAAGGCGCTTGCGTCTGGTGTTTTTCACCATTAACTGCGGAAACGGCCAGATTTGCACGGTTTAAAAGACTTGTAGCGCATCGATCGATATGTTGTCGCCTACATGGTAGTTTGCGTCGGTTCAGCCTGCACTCCGGATCACATTGTGAAAGTTCTCAGGTTGGCTCGTAAGGCTTGATTTCCAGCGGTGTGGTAGCTCATATGTCCTGTCAGCCCGTCGACTGACATAAGGGAAGCAGCTCGCCCAGAACCTACAAGGTCAGACCACTTGACAGGAGCGACCGAGGGGCCTTCCTTGCCAGCTGGATCTTTTGCAACAGAGTTAAATCACCCCATCTTGGTGGTACTATTTGGCGAGAGAGACGAAGATTGTTAATCTCCATTAGTCACCACCTTCACATGTCTCGGAAGCATTCTTGCATGCCCAGCCGTCCACCAGTTCATGCCTAGCGTCCCACATCCCTGGTTCCTTAAGCCTCTGTATCATCTGCTTAGGCGAAACGAATTCGTCCGGGTGTTTTGCGCTTTTCTTACAGGTGAGCGGAGACATGGTGCAGAGTTCTGCAATGAATTGGTACTCTCGGCCGCTTTTGCTCATCTTTGTGGACGGCGTTTTTTTGGCGTAAATGTCGCCGAGATCCTTGAGAAGGGGTCTACCGTCAATAATTGATTGTCTGATATCGAGCAGAACCACGTCGCCTTTGCCAACACAGTCGACATCTGGGTCGGCATTCATACCTTTCAGTTCCGTAGCAGCAATCGCGCCAATTCGCTGGCTATGCTTTATCCTGTATTTTTTTATGCGAGCTTCGGCACCTGAGGTAAACTTGAAGCGTTTGGGACAGGCCTCTACGAGAGCGTCAGCATAACCAATTGCGTTTAAGCGGTCTTGGTCTTCGTTTGAAATTTTATCCGCTTTGGCTGGAGATGTTGCCGCAATTAAAAGCGTAAATACAATCGAGCCAAATATTTTGGGCAGCTTGAAAATCATCGTTGAGCTCCTCTGGTGCCGAGCACCATGTTGTCGTCTTTCCCAAAAACTTGAACATAGATTCCATGTTCCCTGAGTTTTTTGTCGTGACCATTTGAGATGAATGAAACGCCCTTGCATCCCCGCACGTCCACGATATAACGAACATCAGGGTCGAGAGTGAGCGGGGTAAGAGGGTTTGACCCTATTTCAACAATGCTTTCGTGAAGCGGTGCGATATCGCTGTTCCCAGCGTACTTAGCAAGTTCATGTAGCTGGACCAGATATCTGCAACTTGCTCGACAACCTTCAATAAATGCTTCTGCATTTCCAGTCACTGAAAACCACGCGCTGTATATCGCGTGTTGCTTCATCGTGACCGGCACTTCTATCGCGCGGGCACCATTATTCTTCGCGAGCTTGGCTTCCCACAATGCGATCTGCCACCCGTTAAGATGAGGTTCAAGCGAGGCGCCGTCCAGGCGATACGCTGAAGGACTAGTTTTTCCAGGGCTCAGAAAAGAAAGGGCGAGTTCAAGATCGAAGAAGGCCGGATTGGACCCAACGACCTCATCGACAAAATCCTTTTCGCCATTTTGCCGGAAAAAAGATTTCTGAATTCGATTAGTCAGCATTTCTCGTGCCGAACTGGCGAGTGGTTGAGGTAGTCGAATGTATTCGCTGCTACCTCTTTTGGGTAAATTGGAATATTTATGGTGTGTTTCCTCGTAAGGGAAACCGTTCGCGCACCCTACTTTTGCTATCTGATTGCCAGCGCAATAAAATGACAAATAGCCATTTCGAACGGCAAGACGAAGAGACAGGAATTTTCCGTCCTCTGATCTCTCCGATGGTACTCCTGACGGACGCCATCTTAACAGTAGTTCGCGAAGCCAGTGATGTTCGTCAACTGTGGCTTGTGTCAGAAGTGATGGGTCGATGCGTCGCTTAAATTTAGACATCTATTTTCTCGTGAATTCGGGTTGTTAGATCAATCTGAGAATCTTTTTTCTCAGTTCAGACTTCAATCCAGTCGCCGTCGCTTGCAGGTTCGACATTGTTGAAAAGTTCTGAAAACCGTTCGGGGAAGAATGTGTGAATGGGAACTAGTCTCTTCGGGGCCACAGCATTTGCGTATCTTTGTAAATCCTGAATGTCAGCATGCCCCGACGTGTGGATGGTCTCCATGGGGACATTTAAGGCTTCGCAAGTGGCGATAAACTTAATTCCGGATTCCTCCTGTAGGTATCCGTCCCATTGTGACCAGATAGCTCTCGACCCTTCTAGTGCGCCGAGTTGGGACAATTCCGTAATCATCCATGGCCGAACGATCATTACCGAGTTGGAGGCAACGGCTTTCAATTCCTCGGGGAAAACTCGTCGGCCCTTATAGCCGTCGACAAGGTGAGCGATCCCGCTTCTGACAAGATGGCGTCGCTGAAACTGTGGGATGAAAACCTTCACATCGTCCCAGCCGTCGGCAGGCTTGGGGATCGACGCGGTTTTTGTCGCTTTGAGCACCTCCGCTCCATAAGCATCGACCAGAAGCTGGCGACCATTTCGCCTGGCCGCTCGATAGACGCTAACCACGCGGTCGATATTCTGGAAAGAACAGGCCACCAGAAGCATACCGGGCGTTCTCGTAATCGCTTCTCGCAGGCGCTCCTCTATCTCGGCTTCTGTTTCAAATCTGTCTGATGCGGTCAATCGTCCGAGGCTGGAGCCTTCCATGAGCATCACGTCGATGGCTTCGGGCGGATAATTGACAAAGCTTTCAAACATTTTGGCTTTGCGACCATGTCCACGCACATCGCCTGAATACAGAACGCGTTTTCCACCAGCTTCGATATCCAGGCTATACGCATCAAAGCCTGAATGGTCCATAAGATACGGTGTGATGTGGAAAGGCCCAATCTCAAAGGTTTTCTTGTGTGAATAGGTGATGGCATGAGGAGGCGCATAACCTCCTGGCACGAATGGTTCGGCAGCTTTCAAAATGGATAGGGTTTTTTGTCCGAGATAGACTGGAATTTGCTTATCTATTTTTGGCAACAAGCCCCAGTGATCCCGATGCCCATGGCTCAGGACGACGCCCTTGACGGTATGAATATTGGATATTGCAGGTAGTTCGGCGTCCTCGTAATCGACATCAAGCGGCTGCCCTAAATCAACGAGGATTCTTGCTCCGTCGTGCTCGAGCTCGACGCAAGAGCCGCCAATCTGATTGCTACCGCGATGAATGCAAACTTTCATATTTCCCCCAATAGCCCTGCTATATCGATCATCTGTTTCGATTCAAGCCAAGTTTTCAACACTTCGATAATGCGGGTCGCCATCAACTGTAACTTGCTCTTCAGGCAGCTCGAACGCGCCTCTTATCAAGGACAACAGATCTTCACGCATGATTTTTCGATCGCACAGAAGCAGAAATCTGCCCGTAGTTCGACAATAAGAAATCCGACCGCGTGGCCATTCCTCGTATTCAAATGCGATTGAAATGCCCCGTTCCATCGGCGTAGCCTTGGATCGCCTCCAACGGTTCCAGGTTGAATAATGTCCGGTAGCGTAGGTGATCATATCGCCATAAGGCTCGCCGTCTGCCACGGCACAGGAAGCAGACAGAAGCCTGATCCGGCCCTGCCACTGCACAAACCAGAAGATACCCACTTTGCCGACATTCATTTCATCCATGCTGAATCCTCCTTTCGGGCAGCAGATGTTCTTGCGGCACTGGGACGGGATTAATCCATTCGACCTCGCCCAACGTCCGGAAGTGACGGATGGCGTTTTCAATCACTCTGCGGTCGATAAAGGGTTCGTCGATAACGATGTCCAAGCCGACCTCTTTGGGAAAGCTCTGGTCAATCTTGAAACACTCGTAGATTTCGGAAGTATCGAAACGTTCCGAGTGGTCAGCATCGAGAAACGCGGCTTGGGCGGTGATAATGAAAGCATTCCAAACCGTTTGGCCGTCCGAGCCAACAAACAGAAAATCGAACCAATCCGAGCTGTAATCCTGTTCATCCAAACGTAATTGGCTGGTGAATTGACCCCCATAGATGGGAGTATCGAGCAATATCCGCCAACGCCAGCGAATAAAGGCATCGCGGCGCTTGCGATAGGGCAGGCTTATGAAAGGGCGTTTGATACGATCCAAATATGGATTCTCCTGATCGAAATCGCGGGCAGGATCGCTCGCCCATGTAGATACATTTCAAACGCCGAGATATTTACACCTTTTCATCAAAAAGTTCTGATGTGGCAGAACGGCAACAATGCGGGTGAGGCACGCATCACCAAAAGAGCACCAATGTGATAGAGGCGCTATACGCCTGATCTGTTCGAAGGCTCGAAATTGGTCGGGCGAATGCTGGAAAATTTGCCAAAATGTAAATGAGATCCAACGCCGTCTGAATTATTAGCGGCTTGGAGTTTGCTCAGAAGAAAGGCCGCTTCTCTTTCGGTGCGGGGTCGAGCTTCTCGATACCATCCCACAAATTTCTGACGAACGGAGTCCGTGTGCGAAGCAAGTCATCACTGCTGTCGCAGCGGGAGAACCGGACACTCGTCCACCACAAAGTTGAAAGCGGCCATTGATTGGCTGTTTCAGGCAAAAGGTTTGAAATCAGATGATGCCATCCTCACGTCGGCGCGGGATGAAATTGCGAGAGGGCAGGTGGCCGTCATTCCTTTTGGGCTGAGGCGATTGGCTAATTCGCCCCATTCATTGCGATCTTGGAAGAGGCTCACAAGAAACCATTTTCATTTGGGCTCACGAAAGAAAGGGATGGCTTAACCCCGCTGATGGCTTCTACGAGGGGACTAGGATGCAGAGGACGTGACCTCTGCCAACTTCATCTTGAGAACATTTGCGTTGAGTAGCACGAATGCACGGTCGCTCTCGTTGAGCCGATTTCAACCTTTTTGAACCGGACGCTTGTCGTTTCCCAAACCCGATGTACATGACCAATAGCGTGATCCTGCGACGTCCGAGTCAAGTGCCAAGGAGCCAATCAAGCAACATGTGGAAAGCGAACACCCGTTGTATCGGGGTTGGCCGTCACATTGTTGCAAACAGCTGACTTAGTGGCTAGACCGAAGATCGGCCAATCTGAAGACCGCTTTATTGATTGTCGGTGGCACCCTCAGCAGCGCTGCATCTCGAAAACTTATAGACGTTTTCCGGCAAGATCATTTCATCGATGGCCGGCTCATAACCATTCAGGAAATTGACCTCGATACCGCCGTAAGCTTTGCGTTCGTATGCAGGGTTCCTTTCCTTTAGGAATAGCGTCTGGCGAAGTTCTGCAAAAACGACCCAAGGTTGGTCTGCGACCGTCAAAGGCTGATAGGCTTCTTGATAATCCTCACCCGCCCGGGTCTTAAACGTCATTCGGCATATCACTGCGCCATTGGAACAAGTCGCGTGCGATTTCGTCGTCCAGATCGGCTCGTCGTTTTTGTATCCGGTGAGCGTTGCTTGTGCATCCAGAAATCCATTCTTGAATTCAAGAAGTTGATATGTGCCATCATCGCGAGGATCTGACCTCAGAATACTAAGACTTATCGGACAAATCGCTTGTGCCGTCTCTTGCTGAATCGCATTTTTGACTTTCACTGAGCTACAGGTCTGAAATTTGATGCCCTCAGGATAAACTCTGATCCCATCCTGATCTTTTACGAGCAATTCGCGAGATTTATATGTCTCAGGGGTCATGTCAGTGCCACCGCATACAAGGTCTAGGATGACGGCATTCTCGATCCCATTGATCCGCTGCGTCTTGGTTATTTTGCAGCTCGTTTCCCAGCCGTAAATTTCGCTTGCGGAATATGTGCGAAGGCTATCGTTGTCCTCGCACGTACCGCTACCGTCTTGAATGAAGGTGTCGTGCCACCATTCTTTAGCAAGAGCTAAAGTCGTGGAACCAAAGATCAACGCTCCTGCCACTGCCCAAATCAATTGGCTATTCATGGTTCCCCGCAATCGGCTTCAAGGACTAATATCGCTATTCGTTTGAATGGAAACGCACTCCATGATCACGCCACGTATGGCAAAAATCATGAGCACGTCCGACTAATTCGTCGTCCGGGTTCAATATAAAGAACGTTCGACAGCTGTATGCGTTCGCCCGAATTGCTATAGCTTTCGTGTCAAACTGCGAAAGCCAAAAGTCGACTTCCAGATCATGTCCACCAGGTCGCCGCGTGTTATGGTGATAGATAACGGCCGGCCTTTTGTCAGCGAGAGCTATTGCTTCGTGTAGCGAAATCGATTTACAGAATTTTGCCTTCGAACGCCGCTTATCGTTGTTGTCGACCAAGCCGTTGTCGGGATCAGCGAATACAAGATCCGCGGAGGCCATACTAGCAACGACTCCGTTGAACCAATCGTGCCGCCACGCTGACCGCTGTTGCCACGGAAGATCACATGAAGTCAGCGGCGAACGGTGAAACTGATTGCCAATTAGACCCGTGGCTTCCAACGACCGAATTGAACGAACACCGTCGACCACACTATTTAGGGCATCAAACAGCTCCGGATCAAGATAGCGCCAGCGGTCTGGAAGGGTAAGGTATCCTATGTGACGTCCGTCGGCGTTATGGCCTTCATCTGGATAGAGATACCAAGCGATGCCGAGATTTCGATCTCTCGCGAGTTGTCTGAGAAGAGCGAGTTTGACGTAGTCACCAATATCGCCTGCGTATCGATCCTGCATGATGCCTCAGTATTTCTTGAATTTTTCAGAGTAGTGCCACTAACGAGTTGATGAGGATGGGTTTTCACGATCGTATTTTATGTTGTTTGTGGCCACTCAAAGTACGCTTTCAGTAATGAAAGCGTCTCAGTAGGTCTGTCCACTCAATCTAACGAAATGTAATCGAACCATTCCGATGTTCTGCCATCAGCAAATACAAATGATTTGAAAATTGGGCCGAGGGGTCATCCCCAAACCGCACCGGTCTTGGCGACCGAGCCTTCAGGCATTGACCCCTTACGAAGCTCTCGGTAACCAAGTATCTTCATGACTTCAGCCACGATGGCTCCGGCGCTCGCGGTTCCGAGATCAAGCGGGGAGTATCGGTCTCCGAGTTCACGCGTTAGAAGCGGTTCCACGCCAGCAAGCGCCGGGTAACCTTTAGCGGTGGCTTCGATCATCAGCGGCCTTGCTTCGGGGGACCAGATTATCTCTTCCATGCGTTGCCAAACGGGGTCGCTGAAAGAAAGCCCCCCGGTGCGAATGGGCAAACCTGATGACTTCAGAAGTTCGATTACCTCAGTTCCGCCGTTCTCAGGTCGCTTCTGGGCGTTCACCCAGAGCTGCGCTCTCTGTTCAGGCGTCATTTTTTCAATTGCCGATTGATCTATTGCCATGAAAATTCCTCCTCAATTCAAATTCGGTCGATTATACGATGCCAGTGTAGGACTTCATCTTGCCATCTTCATCGAGGTCGATGAAAGCTCGTTTTCCACGCTTGCCAACAGCCATGAAGACAAGCTTCCCAGGATGAGCTTCCAGAAAACGTAATCCTTGGCCGTCAGGCGCGTAATGGGTGATATCCTTGCCATCTGTTTCCTTGAAGCCAAGCTCAGTCAGAAATCGTTCGTTGTGCCGTTTGACCGCGAATGCATGGAGACGTTTAGAACGCTGATAGAACCCGACCAGGAGACCTATCCCTGCGAGAAATGCCGTGACAGCTGCGCCGATAATGATTGAAAGTATCATCACTCCGCCTGCTTCGGCTTCTTTAGATGTAACGGCTAGGCCTTCGAATGCGAGAATCGAAGCGGAAATAAAGCCAATGGCGATAAGTAAGATGCTGCCGATATAGGTTATAAAAAACGTTCCCAGAACGCCACGGTCATGTCCTCTAACAAGTTCGCGACCTCCGATAAATGGGCAAAAAATCACAGAGAGTAATAGAAGCAGGTTGCCGCTATTCTTTTTGGCGCCTTTGTAAATATCGCGGCCCATGGATAGCCCGAAGCCGGCTACTGCCGCTCCTCCGACACCAGCTGCTATTAAAGCCAAGGTCGATTTATTTCTGCTGAAATTCATGCTTCCCGCCTTTTCTGGCCAACAATCTGCTAATCCCGCGCACTATCGAGAACGCAAGCCAACCGGCCCAAAGAAGCCAGCCTAGAACGCCAATCATGAGGGCTGTTATCCAATAAGCCAGTTTGCCGAGCTTAATGGCTGTTTTGCCGAGCATTTTCACGATGGCGGAAGTCTGCTCGCCGAACTTGGCAGTAAGCTTCGAAAATTGCGAAAGCTCCTTAGCGTCGTCTGCGTGCTCCAGAATGCGAAAGGTGGATTTTATCCCGCCCACTTTTGTTATCGATGACGCATCGCCAACCAATGACCCAATTTCCGAAGCAACACCCGGCTTAATTGCACCCTTGAAGCTCAACTTGGCTGCTGAGACGTCAATTGGCATCATGCTGGTGATAAGAGTGCGCAAACTCGAGAAGTCGCCCTTCATAACGGCTGACCATTTCAAGTCCGAAATCGTTGAACGCAATTCTTTGATGGCGGGTGTTCGGAAAGACGGTAACGTGACTTCAGAAAGCCCCTTCCGAAGCGCGCTCACATTGACCATTTCCGATGCCAGTTTCCCCACTCGGTTTCGAAGGGGGGTGGAGAGCTTTCCAGCTTTATTGGCAGTTTTGACAACGGATGCGCCGAGATCGACAGCGCCAGTTCCTGGAACAATTGTCGCCAGTCCGACAAGTGAGAGGCCGAGGGTGATCTTGTCGTAGTCTTGACCTTGAACGAGATAGCCACCTTGCACGACCGCATCACGAACATCGCCGACACCAATATAATCGGCTGCCATCGCTCCGCCAATGGCTGTTGCCGATGTAGCCTCCCCGGTCGTCGCGCCCTTAACAAACTCCTGTAGAGTTCGAAGTCCGAACTGGAATGGACTTTCTTTTGTCTTTTCGGCGAGTTCGTCGGGTATGATGTGACCGCGTGCCCGAGCGAGGGCGACGAGATTGCTGGCCTCCGCGATGTCGTCCTCTGCGAGCGAAGCATTAATCTCAGCAACATAATCGTCGGTAGTCAGTCGGTTTAGACGGTATTCCGTTATAGAAAGCGGATCCCAAAAGTTGAAAGCAAGCTTTACAGCCTCGAACTGAGAAGACGAATAGAAAGTCAGTGCTGACGCTACTAAGCAGACGGCACTCGTGGCCCGATAGCCATTTCGAATATTTCGCAATATCGCCATTTGAAAACCCAACCCGGAGATTTCGATAGCGCTAAATCTTGGCCGCTTCAACGGGAAATATTTATATGCTTTCCCCTTGACCGAGTGTTGTCTGCTGCCATCGAAGCGCTAAAGTTCTTTTCATGACGCGCAAAGCTGGCCGAACTAGCCGTTCCCGACGTTACTG
Source organism: Brucella sp. NBRC 12950 (assembly GCF_030268145.1). Classification (NCBI taxonomy): domain Bacteria; kingdom Pseudomonadati; phylum Pseudomonadota; class Alphaproteobacteria; order Hyphomicrobiales; family Brucellaceae; genus Brucella; species Brucella sp. NBRC 12950. The sequence goes on along the minus strand of NZ_BSQC01000009.1, from coordinate 152,871 downwards.
GCGAAACTACACCAGACGCAAGCGTTTACGACGCCATCCCTAAGGCTGCGAAGGATCCAAACCTTCAGAGCGTGCAGTCGCCGAGATGTTGCCCCGGGCCGCAACGACGCAGCCACAATCCGCGCCTCCGTGGCTAGTCATGCGGTCGCACTCGGCTTCACATGGGTCCGACCTCAAGCCCTCAATGTCCGAGAGCTGCCGACTTTCGCTCGTTGTCTGGCGTTACAGATAAATTCAGTTAGAGGCAATTACAGCGTTTGCAAAATCATGTATCCTGTACATACTAGTCAGCAGACGCCATTATTTGTTCTTTTCATGGTGGGCATCGTGAATTGCAGAGATTGATCGTAACTGGCCCGAATGGCGCAGGGAAGAGCTACCTCGCGGCAAGATTGGCGGCAATTCGACCCAACGTGCCAATAATTTCCTTTGACAACATTAAACTCACCAAAAACTGGGAACAACGTCCAAAATCCCAAATAGAGTCCAAATTGCTTCAGGCTTTGCGTAGCGATGCATGGATATTAGAGGGTGGACCAAGCTTATTACCCTACGCAATACCATATGCGGATAGTCTTATCTGGTTGGACCCACCCAGTTGGGTGCGAGCATGGCGTTTGGCGATCAGACCGTTACGGAACTTCGGACGGACTCGTCCAGAGCTTCCTTCAGGCAATGTAGATTGGCCATGGGAACAATACCGATTTGCAATCCGTAGCCTGAGATATCAGGCCAAGTTTCAAGAAAACATTGCTTGCCAGCTCGCGGTTGCCCACAACCTACAGGTGTGGCGCATTAGGAAATCTAACGAAATCTCCAATGCAGTGAATGCATGGCGAATAGATGCCGATTAAATCGTCCATCAGATATTACTAACTTCCCGTCTGAACGTCTGCTGGATCTGTTGATTAAAAACAAATGCGGGATAAGATTGCGGTGAGGCATTTTCTTTAGGAGCGAGCATTAGGCCAATCGCCGCCAGCGCTTTCTGATGTGTTGTCACGTCGCCTAGATTGTTACACAAATGGCTGCTTTGGAGATTTGAATATTGTCGGCCGACGTCAGCAATAAGGTCTGAAGCTGCGATCGAAACTACTTTGGATCTAAGATTGGCTACCATCACCAGCCTTTCAACGCTTTCGGATAGGAGAATAGTCCCACTATCGCTGAACAACGCAGCAAGCATTCTTGATTGACAATCTAAAGATGAATTTGCTGTAGGTGCTGAAGAAATGCTGGTGTCAAACTCATCTTTTAGCAAATGAAATAGTCACTTTGAAATGGGGCCCTCGGTAAGCAGAATTAGTCGATTCCCATGATAGGATTATGGCTTGGGTCGAGTGCAGCTGCCAGCAACCCGTCGATCCCTGTACCATCCTCGCTGCAATGTGATGCAAAGGCGGCAAGAGCTAGGAGCCTTGTACCAGGGGTGTCTCCTAAGAGGGTATATTCGTGAGCTGTTCGACTATCGGCAAATCGTTTCGCAATTATTCTGGTTTGAACTGTTCCGTCATAATCGGCAAGTCGAGCAGAGATGCCTTGTTGAAAGCCCATCGCAAATGAATCATGAGCCGACGAGAAGTAGCAGAACTCGTCTGGACATACCACGCCGTCGAGATGCAACTGATCATAAGCGGCTTTCTCTTTAATTGAATCAATACCATACCAGTCTCTGGACTCTTCTGCCACTTTGTAGCCGAAGAGAACGAATGGAGGAGCTTTGAGTTCTGCCTGAGAAGCAAAATCTTGTAGCGCTTTCGCCTTTTTCTGTGCATCAGCGAGGGTCGTGGCGTCGATGGTTGATTTGACTTCGATGACAAGACGAAGACCTTCAAAACTGCAAATCGAGTTCACCCCGAACGTATCGAGTTTCCAAAACCCTCCGTATGAATAGTTGAACAATACGATATCAAGTTCTCGGTCATATTCCTTGCCGCCAAGCGTTACGGCAAAAACATTTGAAGCTACTTCGCAGTTCCGTGACACGAACTCTTTTAGAAAGTCTACGACCGCATTCTCACGGATCATTCCCTTTGAGCCTGGAAGCTTGTGGCTTCCGGAGAAAGTATAATGGGCTTTCATCAAGTCGGCATAACCGTCAAGTGTCTTTAACAGACGTTTTGAATTCATATTGAGCCCTCAACTTGTTCATAAGCCAATTGGGTTTCGATGTAGGGGCAGATTTGAACTGGTAGGCTTGAAGGATTGTGATTGCAGTAAAGCGTTGGGCAGATGAACGATGCTTTATTGGCATAAATTACAATCCTTGGCGAATACAGTAGCAAGTCACCTCAGGTCCGGTACGGATAAGGGCGGCTATCTTTTCAGATTGACCAGCACGTCCATAAGTTCCGATCCGGTTTGAAAGACTTTGGAATTTGCCGTGTAGCTGCGCTGGGCTTCAATCATATCGGTCAATTCCTGTGCAATATCAACGTTCGAGCTTTCGAGCGTTCCGGTCTTGATTTTGCCAAGCCCACCGCTGCCCGCTGAACCGATTGTGACATTGCCTGAGTCAGCAGAGGGTGTGAAAAGATTGCCGCTTTGTACACTCATTTTATCGGGGCTTGCCACGCTGGCAATTGCAAGCTGATAAAGGGCCTGCATTTTGCCATCAGCGTAGCGACTATAGACGATACCATCATCGGAAATGAACGTGTCTGTTGTTGAACTTGGCGCGTTGCCGTTCAGTTCAGCAACTGAGATCTGGTAATTTGCCGCCAACTGCGTTGATGCACTCAAGTCGAGCGACATTGTTTCGCCGTTTGGAATGGTGAGCAGAACGACCCCGCCTTCAAGCAATTTTCCATTTTGCGGATCAAAGCGCATAAGCGATGTGGCAAGTGGCGGACTTCCGGCTACTCCATAAGGGAAGCCGCCAGAGGCAACGGCATCGGCACGATTGAATACTGCAACTTCCCAATTAAGATCGGCACCTTTTGTGAAATATACGTCGAGCGTAACTGCTGCACCAAGATTATCGTAGGCGATCAGCGACGTCTTCTGCGAAAAGGTGCTACCCGCGGTGTTCTGGGCTGGCGTCTGTCCCAGAACAGCTGGTTTTATGATTGGCGCTGTGGTGGAAAGATTAAGCGAACTGAACACGCCTTCGTTTTGCATCATCGTTGAATCCGCGACAGACATGCTGTCGCTGAGGTCAATTGGCAATGCTTCGCCATTCGATAAGGTAACAGTGAGATCGCCGCCGCTAATCAACCGGCCATTTGACAGGTCGAACTGAAGCGTCGTTCGGCCGAGAGGCGGGCTGCCTGCATTTCCATACGGAAATTGCTGCGATGAGCCATTATTGGTTGCGGTGGTTGAGTCAAACACTGCCACGTCCCAAGTGTCAGGACCAATTTTTGCATAATATAGATTGAGCGATACGCTTTGCGGAAAGCCTGAATAACCACGCAGTGTCACCCAGCCGGTAAAAGCAGAATCGGTCGTGTTCTCTGATGGAGATTTCTCCCCGTTAGTGGTGTCAATTTCATTCGCGGTTGAAGGAAAATTCATATTGACCTTCAGCTGCGGAGAGCTTCCGCCTGTGATGGCCTGGGTAAGCCGGGAAAGATCAAATTTAAAATCATCTCCTGGAACTGTTTCAGTAACCGGGGAACTTCTCAGTAAAGCCCCTGTCGCAGGATCAAATTCTAGCTCTATAGCGTGAAGCTCTACGTTGCCGCTTGCAAGATCATATGGGAAACCAGTAGGTGTCACACCATATGTATCGACAACGGTTATTTCCCAACGGTTGTCAGCCGTCTTCGCAAAATAGGTTTCAGTCGTGGAGAGCCCTTTGGACGGATCAAGTCTTGTGACAGCATTCTTGTAGTTCCAGGCGCTGTACTGATTGTTCTCAGACGGCCTTAAATTGACGATGGCCTGGCCGATATTTTCACTCTCGGACGGTAAATTGACTGAAAACGTACCGTTGGTGGTGGGTTTGGCCGAAAAACTGCTTTGATCGAGATTGATAGAAACCATTCCATCGAAACCATTGGCTGTGCCACTGAACGGATATGGATATCCCATAAGCGTAAAGCCAGAGAGGTTGATCAGATCGCCATCGGAATTTGGTACGAACGATCCGGCACGCGTCAGAAAAGGCGTGCCATTTTTGTCCTGAACAACGAAGAAACCGGCACCGTCAATCGCGAGATCGGTTGTCGAGCTTGTGAAACTTAATCCGCCTTGCGCACTAATGGCGTGCCGGACTTCTGTCGTAACACTTCCGGAATTGTAGTTGCCAGCAGTTGACGGCAATACCAGTGAAGAAAACTCGGCAGTTGAGCGTTTATAGCCGTTGGTGCTGGCGTTAGCGATGTTATCCGCAACTGCACTTAGCTTATTTGCTTGAGCGTTCATTCCTGAAACGCCCGTACGCATCATTCCATAAAGTCCCATAGCAAGCCCCCTAGCTATCTCAATGGTTTGATAAAGGGTGAAACTTGCGTCAGGCTTGCTTCAATCTATGTCAAAGGTTTGGCTTACAACTCAGTAACCTTAAATCTGGTCAGAGTCGGACAATGAAGTGACTAATCAAGTCGCTTCATTCCGATAAAATTCAAGCTTTAAGGCTGATGATTTTTAATACAGAACTGGATCATCTTGCGATAGCTACATCCAGTATTTCACCGTTATTCTTAAATATGCAATGCAGCGAGCCTGACGATCTGTTAACAATTCTTCCATTCTCCATTATATCAACAACTATAGTTCCAAAATAATACTTGTTATTGTTGTATTTATAAGGGACCTGTAAAACGTCAGCATAGCTCAACAAAAATATATTCTGCTCTTTGGATACGCCAAATTTGTCATTTGCTTTTCATCTGTCCGTCTGTGAAAACAGTGGTTTCATTCGAAAACCCATCTGTACTGACATGTGGAGAGTGTTTTTCGTGTTCTTCCGTGCTAAAATCGGCATCCGGAAATCTACCGGCAATTGTGCCCACCGGAGTTTTCCCACTTAAAACGATGTAGCTGCCGTCTCGGACGGGAACGATTTCTAAGGTCTCACTCCGATCGCAATCCTGAAAGGGGTCGACAACAAAATCGGGATCGATAAGTCCCACTGTTTCGCCCTTTGTATTCTGCAAGACGTAAGCGCCACGATCCGCGTAAATCTCCCCAACAATTTTTCCGAGTTTATCGTTCGCACTATTTCCCTCAATAGTGCGAACAGTTGCCGTTTCATAGTCATCATGCTCCACAATTTCCAGCTGAACTCTGTTAAAGAGGATATCGGCGAGCTCACATGTTTGGGCGCGCGCTGACTGGCTGCTTATAGACAACAAAATTGCTGTCCCAAGTCCTAAAAAAATTGCGCGCAGTTCATGTTGTTGTCCTAGTTGCCGCTTCAATCGCTAATACGTTTTAAAGATTATCTGACAGTTGTTTGGTTCATCCTTAAAGCAAAATCTCCTTATCGCAAGCGTTGTGAGACGTATCGGTTCCAAGCGCGCAAAGCCGCTGCTCGGGTTCATTGCGGCAAACTAGTCGCGTCGGAAATTCCGATATGGTGGCGGTTCGATGAATGCTCCGATGAGAGCGAGTTCTAGCGCGATCGGAAACATGACAATCGTGTCGGCGACTCTGGATAAGAGGCGCAGGTGGACGTCTGGCTTGATGCCGCTTCTAATGTTCTTGACTCTACGTCAAAATCTTCCGGAAAGCGCATGTAACGGAACAGTTCGTGACACCAAATCTGCGCCAGTTACACAGACAATGGCCGTTGAGTGTCGGTGCTTCCAGTCGATAAAACCCTGCATAACTAAGGGGGTAGGCAATTCGTATCAAACGATCCAACCACGAGAACCGATTATGAAGCAATTCAAGTTACTGCTGCATATATGAAGTCGACTTCTATCCACGATCCAATTTACAATCTGCTTTCCACCAAGCTCTGCGTTTGTTCCGGATTACAAGATCGGATCTCTGCAAATTACAAATGAGCAGTATCACCAATGATCCGATCACGTCCTCTCTACATTTTGCCGAGTTCGTGAATTCTAACTTTTACATGGGATGGTCGAGAAACTCGTTGCCGCCATGCAACATTGTTTATGAATCTATAGCGACAACTTATAACTTTCATCTCAAGAGTGAGGCGCTCATTTCCATATATCCTATGGAATAATATGAATATTCCACACCAGTTTTGTCAAACAACCGATTGCAGATTAGAACGGATCTAAATGATTGCACTTGCGCTGAAATTTCAATTGCGAATAAAAAGCCAGATTGTAGCAATTGCTGCATGAGGATGATTGATGTCGCTTAAGTTAACCGAACGATGTTTTGGAGACATAATGAAGTCCGCTGTCGGGGCTTTTGTATTTTGCCGTTCGTTTGCTGGCTTTACACCAGATTTCTTGAGCGCATGCAAGCAAAGGGCAGGCTTAAATTGAGCTGGGACGTTCAGGATCTGTTTCGCCGACACGCCAAAGGAATGGTGCGATTTTTACATCGCCGTGGCATTAATCAGGAAACGGCCGTTGATCTCACGCAGGATACATTCCTACGCGTGATCGCAACACCTCCTCGCGACGGGATGAAAAACCATAATCCCAAAGCTTACCTTTATCAGGCAGCTCGTAATCTAGGTATCAACTATCAAAAACGTGAGGCTTTGATAGAGACAACCAGCCTTGATGATGAAGAAGTAGTCAGGCTCGCAGATCCGGCACCTTCCGCGGAGCGTATTATTTATTCGAAACAGTGTCTGATGCAAACACATCTGGCTCTTTCAGAATTACCAGAGCGGACACGCCTCGCCTTCGAGATGCATCGGTTGGGCGAGAGAACGGTTGCGGAAGTTGGCGAAGAACTTGGCATTTCAACCACCCGTGCGTGGACATTGATCAGAGACGCATATCGCCATCTGGTTGGGCGCGTGGACCTATTTTGATTTAATTCTCGCGCTGAGTGAAAAATCGTATTGTTCGTTTGTATAAATAGATAGAAGCAGACAAATTTCGGAACTTCCGCCGAAAGGGTACAGATGAACGAAACAACGCCGGATCAGAAACAATTGCTTGATGAAGCAATTGATCTGATTATTCGTTTACAAAACGATTCTGGAAATCCAGTGGCGGTCGAGATGATCCGCGCATGGCGCGCTCGCGGGATAGAATACGAAGAAGCTTGGACGCGTGTCGCGAAGGTCCACGGTGTATCCGGCAGCATTCTTATAGAGAAGCGCCGGATCGAGCGTCGGGAGAGCCTCGGATTAAGCCGTCGCAATTTTATGGTCGGCGGACTAGCGGTGTTGGGTGCTGGCGCAGCCTTCTATACCTTCGGCCCCAGCCTGCTTCTTCGAGTTCGCTCTGATTATGTCACAGCCAAGGGTGAAATACGTCGGATCGATCTGCCTGATGGGAGCGTTGCAACTATGGGCCCCGACAGTGCTATCGCGTTGTCTTTTAGCGACGAACGCAGGATAATCCATCTGCTTGCTGGCATGTCATATTTCAATGTGAAGAGTGACCCGAACCATCCGTTTTCAGTGGTTGCTGGGAGCTTGAATGCAACGGCACTCGGAACAGCATTTGATGTATCAAGCGATGCTGGCGTTCTATCTGTTTCGGTTGACCATGGACTTGTGGATGTGCGGTCATCAGATCGGGCGCTTGAAACGGGTGTAGAGCTTGGGCAGGGACAGTGGGTTACTTTTGATCCTGCATCAGGCAGTATCGCACGTGGCGAACGCGAAAAAGATCAAATTGCGTCGTGGCGCAATAATATTGTCATTGCAGAAAAAGAGACAATTTCAGCGCTTGTTGCGCGTATTGGGCGCTGGATGCCCGGGCGTATTGTGATTGCTGATCCATCAATCGGTAATCTGCGGGTCAGCGGTATTTTTGATCTCAACGATCCGCTTCTTGCTCTTCAAGCAGTCGTCCATCCAGCAGGCGCGCATGTGCGCCAGATTTCGTCATTTTTGACAGTTGTTTCCTCGCTTTGAATTAAATTTCAAAAACTTGAGTTAAAAGGTGAAAATTTCTTTGCCCCGATTGTAACAGTAATAGGGGCAGCAATTCGCTGAAGCTCAGACATGGTCTGTCCTCTGTATGATTTGAAGCATTTAAGAGGGTTACAAGCCATGGCGCGCGGCATCAGCAATAAGCGTTTCGGGAGTTTTAGTAAGGCGTTGATGGCAACGCTGCTGGTCTCAACAGCATTCAGCGGTGGCATCATGACCGCCCATAGCCAGGCTGTTGCGCAAACGCAGGCGCAGACCTCCTTTGCTGTTCCGGCAGGCTCTCTTAGTCGTGCATTAACAACTTTCGGGCGGCAGGCTGGTGTTCAGGTTACATATCTTGCGTCAAGTGTCTCAGGCAAAGCATCTCGGGGTTTTTCTGGGGCAGCAACTCGTGAACAAGCGCTTTCAAAAATTCTAGATGGCTCTGGCCTTATCTATTCCTTTCCAAACTCACGAACGGTTGCGATCTCTGTTCCTGCATCAGACACCGGTAATGTAGCGGCTGATGGTTCGGTTCTATTGGGAACGATTACCGTCCAGGGTCAAGGAGCAACTACAGAAGGTAGTGGTTCATACACCACAAACCAGGCGACCGTAGGTAAAGGTACCCAAGACATTCGCCGCATTCCACAAGCGGTATCTGTTGTGACGCGTAAACAAATGGATGACCGTAATGTCGCGAGCATCGAAGATGCACTTAAAGATGCACCGGGGATCACGCTCGTCGATAGTCCTATGGGATCGAAATTCGTTTACTCACGTGGATCAATTGTCGATACAATGCAGTATGATGGCGTTGCGCGCAGTACTTTCTACGCGCAGGCAAATAGCTTTAGCGAGGATATGGCGGCTTTTGATCGCGTTGAGGTTCTACGTGGTGCGCCGGGCCTGCTCCAAGGTGCCGGGTATCCGGGTGCGACTGTGAACATGGTCAGAAAACGCCCGCTTGATAAGAAGCAGTTTTCGATAACTCAGGACATAGGTTCTTATCAAAACTATCGCACCGAACTGGACGCAACAGGCCCGCTCAATGAAACGGGTTCGTTGCGTGGCAGGTTTGCGGGTTCCTTTAATAACAGGGAATATTTCACCGATCTTGCCAAGAGCCAGAATATTTTCCTCTACGGCATACTTGAGGGGGATATTAGCGAAGATACGACGGTTGCTATCGGCGGCAGCTATAAGCGCCGCACATCGACGCCATGCTTCCACGGGCTGCCTCACTATAGTGATGGTTCTGATATCGGGCTTTCACGCGATACATGCCTTGGCCAGAGATGGAACACATGGGACACGGATCAGGTCTCAGTGTTTGGCGATATCGACCATCAGATCAATGATAACTGGCAATGGAAAACATCTGTTGATTATTGGCGTGAGCAGCACGATGTTAAGTACGAGTTTTCGGAAGGGGCTATTAACCCGACTACCCTGACGGGGTCAAAAATGTATGCCAGCATTTTTGACATGGAAACATCCAATGTCGCGTTTGACAGCTATCTGGACGGAAAGGTTGATCTGTTCGGTCGCACACATGAAGTCCTTTTTGGCGTAAGTGCCAACCGTCTGGTCAGCAATAATGACTTCTCGATTGCAGCACTGGGGATTGCACAGGACGTTTTCAATCCGATAGCAATTCCTGAAGTGGATAATGATTACATTATCGCCAATCGCTTTCGCGGCGGTAATACACGGACGAAAATCGAGCAGCAGGCTCTTTATGGCATGACACGTCTGAGTGTGACTGATCCTCTCACGGTTATCCTTGGCGGCCGTGTGAGCTGGTACAAGAGCACTTCTGAAGATCGCGATACAGGCCTGCAATCGACTGCTCCCTATAAAGAAAATGGTATTTTCACGCCATATGCCGGTGTTGTTTATGATTTGAATAACACCTGGTCGGTATATGCGAGCTATACCGATATTTTCCAGCCGCAGAATTATATTGATGCTTCAGGTCAGGTCCTTGACCCAATTCTTGGGTATAATTATGAGGTTGGAGTTAAAGGAAGCGTTCTCGACGGACGGGTTAATACTTCCGTATCGCTCTTCCGGGGCGAAACGAGAAATCGCGCAATATTTGATGACAACAATTATCCGTGCGGGACTTCGCCGGATGGTGAATGCTATATTGCCGGCGGCAAGGTTCTCAGTGAGGGTATCGAGATTGAAGCAAGCGGTGAGGTGCTCCCCAATTTCCAGCTTGCGGCCTCTTATACTTACACACACAAGAAATTGCTGGAGGGTTCCGAGGACAATATGTTCCGCCCGACATATTCTCCTGACCATCTGGTCAAGGTCTGGGGCGATTACAGTTTCACTGATCAACTGGAGGGCCTGAGTTTGGGAGGCGGTGTTCGCTTCCAGTCACAAACGAGCCGTACGGTTGGAACTGTTGAAGTTGTGCAGGATCCTTATGCGATTTTCAGTGCCCGTATTGGCTATCAGTTCAACGAGCATCTTCAAGCCGCACTCACTGTCGACAACCTGTTTGACAAAAAATACTATCAGACGATTGGAGCGCCTGCATGGGGCAGCGTTTATGGTGACCCGCGCACCTTTACGCTCAGCCTCAAGTCAAAGTTCTGAGGTAGGTTGATGATTAAAAAGAATTCGTCTGATTTGAACCGACGCGTTTTTCTTTTCACAGCACTGGGGACGGCCGCCATATTTGGGCGGCCGGCTTTGGCTGTGTCGGCCGAGGATAGTTTTCCAAGATCAGTGTCCCACTCTTTTGGGAAGACAGATATTGCCTCCAAACCCGTTCGCATCGTCACATTGGGATGGGGTGGTGAAGACGCTTTACTGGCGCTTGGCATTATGCCCATAGCGATGCCGCGTTATAGTCAGTTTAACGATGGTTTATTGCCATGGGTGGCGGAAAAAATAGGTGATGTTCGTCCGGTTTTATTAAATCAGGGGCTCGTTGATTTTGAAGCTATTGCCAGGCTCAAGCCTGATCTTATTTTAGCCATACGCACCAATATTGATGAACAGGACTGGCGGCGTCTGCAAAGTATTGCACCCACTATCGCTTATAGATCAGGCCCGTTACAGGCCGATTGGAAAGAAATCACCACGCTTGTAGGCTCTGCAACGGGGCAGGATGATCAAGCGGCTGCTTTGATCAAAAATACAGAAGAACGATTGCGCCATTTAGCAAAGGCACATCCGGCAATAATTGATCGCACATTCATATTCGGTGACTATTTTAGCGGAAGTAATGCTCTCGGCTTTTATCTCCCTACGGATGGCCGCGTTGCATCATTGCTGGACTTAGGTTTGCGTCCTGCGACCGCCGTTACATCCATTGCCGCGACAATGCAGGAGAAAATCGGCACTAGCATCAGTCTTGAATTGCTCGATACGATGGAAACCGATCTTCTGATCCTTTGGTTCCCGCCCGGTGCCCGTGAAGAGCTTGAAGCCAATCAACTCTTTAAGCGATACGCGCCTGTTGCACGCGGAGGCTATATTGCACTCGATGATCCGTTGGCTATGTGGGTGGCGTGTAATCCGAGTGTTCTCTCTATCCCCTATGGGTTTCCGCAATTTGTCGCCCGTCTTGAAGATGCGGTTCTGCGTCAAATAGAAAGCATTCAATGAGCATGGAACCGTTATTGGCGACCGTTCTGTCTCGGACATTTCTAAGCCCATCGATGACCCGCATTGTTTTGGGCGGTAAAGAGCTCCGAACTTTCCAAAGCACGGGCGTGCCGGACGAATTTATCTGGCTGACATTCGTCAATGGAGATGGAGTTTCAAGTGGACGTTATTATACCGTCCGTCACTGGAACGGGGATACTTGCGAATTAACCGTTGATTTCGTCATGCATGACGTCGGCATTGGTACGAAATGGGCGCAACATGCAATTGAAGGTGATTTGATAGAGATCTATCTTCCAAGGTCGCGTTTTGCACCGCCGCCCAAAGGTGACATCATTCTTTTAGGGGATTATAGCGCATTGCCGGCAATTGCACGTATTGTTGATGAATGCCGTGATCGTCGTCTCATCGTCCATGCTGAGATTCCGTTAATTGAGGATCGTCTTGATTTTGGCCGCAAGGATAATTTAACAGTCCGCTGGCACGAAACGTTTGGCAAAGCAGAAAGAGCGACACAGCTCCCGAGTATTGCACAGAAAATGTCATGTCCCGAAAAATCCGCTTATGTCTGGATTGCCGGGGAGGCTAAAGCAGTAGCCGAATGCCGCAAACATTTTCGTACAACATGCAATATCCACAAGGATCATATCACAGCGGTCGGCTACTGGGTCGAAGGACAAGCGCGAGTCTAATGTGCATGAAAAAGAGAATGCAGCCATGACAGAGCGGGATAGGGCCAGTTCTCTCTCGCACCTGGTTGTTCGGCTTAACAAGGGGCAAGAGAGGCAACAGGTCAGTAAAGCCCGGTTCTCGGAACTGCCTGGGAAATCTCCTGCTCTGACAAGGCAGGTGTTGGCTTTGTTTTTGCTATGCGGTTTGGGCCTGCTGACTTTGGTTTGCCTTGCCAGCCTTCTTGTGGGAACGCGGATGCTTTCGTCTGATGTGCTACTTCAGGCCTTGTCAGGTCAGAACAGATCATCAGCCGAGCAAATTATCCTGCTTGATTATCGCCTGCCACGTACTCTGCTTGGACTTCTATGCGGTGCTGCTTTTGGTGTTTCTGGTGCACTGATACAGGCTGCCACACGCAATCCTTTGGCCGACCCCGGCATCTTGGGCGTCAATGCTGGTTCTGCTCTCTTCGTCACGCTGGCCGTTGGCCTGTTGGGCTGGCAGTCGATTGATACTTATATCTGGGCGGCTTTCGCCGGTGCCATTGTCATCACGCTGATTGTCTATGCGCTGGGTGCCAGCGGAAGAGAAGGTGCAACACCCATCAGGCTTGTTCTGGCTGGCGTGGCACTTTCTGCTGTGTTGGGTGGTATCGGCTCTGCTATGACATTGCTTAATCCTCAGACTTTTGATGCGCTGCGGATGTGGTCGATTGGTTCGCTTGCTGGCCGCGACATGCATGTTGTGACGCGCGTTGCTCCGTTTGTTCTCGCTGGTCTTGTTATTGGATTTCTGGCAGCGCGCCCACTCAATGCAGTGGCGCTGGGTGATGATCTTGCGCGCTCATTGGGAGCCAGCATTTTGCGTGCGCGTATTCTTGTCGTGATTGCTGTAACACTGCTTGCGGGTGCTGGAACCGCTGCTTGTGGTCCGATTGGTTTCGTTGGTCTGATGGTGCCGCATATGGTGCGCTGGTTTACTGGTCCCGATCAGCGGCGGATTGTTGCCTTCACGCTGATTTTTTCACCGGTCCTTCTACTCAGCGCCGATATTGTCGGACGTCTAGTGCTTTATCCAGGAGAGCTGGAAGCGGGCATTGTGACGGCCTTTATTGGCGCGCCAGTACTCATTGCGCTGGCACGACGCAGGAAGGTGAGCGGACTATGACAGAACCTTCTTCAATACTTGTTGTGACTAGCCATATCGCGGTCATTCGCTTCTTTGGAGGCCGCTTTTCTCTTCGCCTGCATCGACGTGGACTACTGGTTGGATTTGCTCTCATTGCTTTGATTTTGCTTGTCGCAATCGCATCGCTCACCAGTGGCAGTTACCAAATTCCGATCCTTGATGCGATGTGTGCCATACGTGGTGAGGGTGAAGATATGGTGCGGATGATTGTTGTCGAGTGGCGATTGCCGCGTGTTCTGCTGGCCATTGTATTGGGTGCAGCACTGGGCATGAGCGGCGCGATCTTCCAATCGCTGACTCGTAATCCGCTTGGTAGCCCGGATATCATTGGATTTGCAGCGGGGTCTTATACAGGTGCATTGATCGTTATCCTGCTTTTGTCTGGCGGCTATTATGAAGTTGCTACGGGAGCACTTACAGGCGGCGTGATTACAGCACTTGCTGTCTATATGCTGGCTTGGCGCAGTGGTATGCATGGCTTTAGGCTGATCATTGTTGGTATTGGCGTCTCAGCTATGTTATCCGCCTTTAATGGCTGGATGATAAAGGTGGCTGATCTCAATGTGGCGATGTCAGCTGCTATCTGGGGTGCTGGTTCGCTCAATGGCTTGGGCTTTGATCAGCTGGTGCCCGTTGCAATTTCTCTTCTCATTATCATGCCCTTGACGATGTTTCTTGCACGACCAATGCGACAACTCGAAATGGGAGATGATGTAGCGCGCGCATCTGGGGTAGGTGCCAATCGCACGAGGGCGGAGTTGATGATTCTAGGCGTTGCACTTACGGCTATTGTCACGGCTGCCGCTGGACCGATTTCGTTTATTGCGCTTGCTGCCCCACAGATTGCACGTCGGATCACGCGTTCGGCAGGTGTGGCGCTTATTCCCTCAGCGCTGACAGGCAGTGGTCTTCTTGCCGCCGCTGATTATGCTGCCCAGCACGCATTCGAAACACAGCTTCCCGTCGGCATCATGACTGTTAGCATCGGAGGTATATACTTCCTCTGGTTGCTCGTGAGAGAAGGTAGAAAGTGAGACGAACATATGGCTTTGGATGTAACCCAAAGAAGTTAAGCCTACGAAGCAAAGCTGGATGTCTTTGACTTTGAATCAGAAACAGGATCTTGGACACCAAATTTGTCCCGTTTACTGTAGCGCGTAAATCGCAACTGGCCGCTGCGCGTCAGAGCGCGTTTTTGTTGTCAGAGAACATTTAAAGAACATGACAGAGATTCGATCTGCCGCGAAGAGGGAACGTATTCTCACTCCGGCGGGCGCAGTTCCGCATAATGGTCGATCGCCAATTGGGGAATCTCGATGTCGCTCATTGCCCACCAAGGCGATCCGTCTGCCCGCTTCCCGTTGTAAAAGGCGACATTGCAGGTCCGTATGCCGCCATAAGTAGCGCTGACAAGGTAGGGGCGGGTAGGTTTAGGCTGGTTTCTTATTGATTTCCAAGGGCCTGTCACCTGCTCCGTCGCTCTGCCTCATCCTCTAGCCGTGCGCATTTTAGGGGTTTATGGGAACTTTGAAATTGGTCATTTTGAGGGTGCCTTGCGCTAGGCTTCTGTCGTTATAAGCCATTGAGGTAATTGTAATTATGACATTCCTAACATAATAAGCTTGTGATGCCACGACAAAAAATACTTGTGATCACACAGCATCATTGACTTGTAATGACTCAGCATTATATACTTGTGATCGCACACCACAAAAAACTTGCAAAGGCACGGGCATGGCCAAGCCCCATGAAAAACTCGCAGAGTCCCTAGCCATCCTCAAAGAACTGCAGGAGGGGGGGCGGTGCATATTCAAGTCAGACGAACTGACCCGCATCCACCGGGAGCGGCTTTTGGCCAACGGCTTTTTGCGCGATGTGATCAAAGGATGGGTCATGTCAACCGGGCCACAAGCCCAGCAACAAGACACCACCCCCTGGTATGCAAGGTTCTGGGAATTTTGCTCCCTCTACTGCAATGACCGGTTCGGCAAAGAATGGTTCCTGTCGCCCGAGCAGTCCCTCCTGCTGCATGCCGAAGCGCCGACCATTCCGCCACAGGTGGTAGTGAACACGCCGAAGGGTAAGAACAACAAAATCGACCTGCCGTTCGGTACCTCCCTCTATGACCTTGCGGTCAAGGCGACGCCGGAACAGCTGACCGAAAAGAACGGCCAGCGCGTGTTTACCGTCGAGGCCGCGCTTATCCGTGTACCGGAAGGATTCTTCCAGCGCGCACCGATCGAAATGCAGGTCGCCATGGCGTCCGTGCGTGACGTGTCAACCGTCCTGGCCTTGCTGCTCGATGGCGGCCACTCCGCCGTGGCGGGGCGACTTGCGGGCGCGTTTCGCCGTGTGGGGCGCGACGCCTTCGCCGATGAAATCGTGGCTGCCTTCAAAGCCACCGGGTACGACATTCGCGAGTCCGATCCGTTCGAAAGTCAGACCGGCGTCACGACCATAGCGGCGGGTGTACCGCCCCTAGTCGCGCGCCTGCGAGCCATCTGGGAATCCCAGCGCAAGGCGATCATAGAGATATTTCCGAAGGCGTCCGGCCTGCCGTCCGACAAAAGCGCCTACATCAAGTTCGTCGAGGATATCTACGAGAGCGATGCCTATCACTCGCTGTCGATCGAAGGCTACAGCGTGACGCCCGAGCTTATCGACCGGGTCCGTGAGGGCAGCTGGAACCCGGAGATCGATGAGGACGACCGGAAAAATCGCGATACTCTCGCCGCGCGCGGCTACTATCTCGCTTTTCAAAAAGTCAAAGAGTCTGTAGCGGCCATCATCGATGGCGCGCCTGCAGGCGCGTTGACGCGTGATACGCACCGGGAGTGGTACCGCGAGCTGTTCGCGCCGTCCGTGACGGCTGGCATACTCAGGCCCAGCGCCCTTGCGGGTTACCGGAACCACCCCGTGTACCTGCGCGGATCTCAGCATGTGCCGCCGCGAACAGAGGCGGTGCCCGATGGTATGAACGAGCTGTTCGATTTGCTGGAGGCGGAGAAGGAAGCGTCGGTGCGCGCTGTGCTGGGGCACTGGCTTGTCGGCTATGTGCACCCTTATCCGGACGGCAACGGGCGCATGGCTCGGTTTCTGATGAACGCCATGCTGGCGTCAGGCGGCTATCCGTGGACCGTTGTCAGGGTGGAAGACCGGAAGGCGTATCTGGCGGGGCTGGAGGAGGCGAGCGGCAACATGAATGTGAAGCCGTTTGCGGCGTTTCTGGCGGAGCGGGTAACGGCTCTGTCACAAATTTTTTAGCTGATTAACGACGGCCTTATCTGAGGGCGCAATCATGCTGCGAGTTCGGCAAACACTTCGAATGGCGAGCGGTTGTTGTTAGCGAATTGCTTCTTGCGGATCATATGAGCCACTTCGATGCCAGCAATCGTTGCTGATGCGCTGTCAAACGCCTTGAAGCCCAATGTGTGTTTGGTGATCCGCTTGATGAAACGATGATCCTGTTCAACAATGTTGTTCAGATATTTGACTTGCAGAATTTCGATCATCTTGCCCGTGCCCGTGATTTTCAGGATTGTGTTTACAGCTTGTGCTCCGGCCAGATTGGCTCCACTTTTATCAATGACTATTTTGTGCGGAGCGCCGTTGCTTGCAATGGCCTTTTTAAAGAAACGTCTCGCAGCGCCGAGATTTCGGCGTTCGGAAAGCATGAAATCAAGAGTTTGTCCGTCACGATCAACGGCCCGGTATAGATAGGTCCATTTGCCTTTGACTTTTATATAGGTCTCGTCAACGCGCCAGGATCCAAGCGTTCGACGTTTACGCTTCTGTGCTTGATCTGCGATCTGTGGCGAGTAACGAACAACCCAGCGGTTCAAGGTTACATGGTCAACGTTTACACCACGTTCAGCCATAATCTCCTGCAGATCACGATAGGAAACTTAATAACGGACATAGAAGAAAACAGCGTAAAGAATGACATTTTTGGGAAAGTGAGCACCTTTGAAATTCACCGTCATCCGCTTCCACGCGCCCGCATGCAAACAACGTGACAGCACCGTTTAGAGTGCCGACTGCTATTTTTAATGATGACGCAATAACGACTCTTGCGTTCAACAAACGTCATGACATTGGCTTCTCCAAGGTCACGATCGAAAATGACCAAGTCACCTTCCCAGTTGCCGAATTGCAGACGATTGCCAATAAAATCAGGACGTTGATGAATACGAAACGCTTCTGGAATGCGGGAACTGCGCGATCGTCTGGTGCCGCGTGGGCAGCGCTTTGTTCGCATCTCGGCCAGGTGCTCATACAGCTTCAGGGCATATTCTTCTTTTGAATAGATGAAGCGATAGATTGTTTCTGCACACAGACGTATCGCGCTCAGACCATGGCTAACCAGTCGGCCGCAAATCTGTTCCGGCGACCAATGTGCTTCCAATTGTTCAATGACAAACTTGCGCAACCGTGTTCTGCGGTCTTTGCTGATGTTGTCTGCAACAACACTATGATAGCCATTATAGTCTGGAATCTCGGTGTCCCGGAAGCTGTTACGCTTGATCTCCCGCTAGATTGTTGAGCGATGACGACCCATCAGTCGCGCAATATCGCCGAGAGGAACTTTGAGCTGTCTCAGCTCAAATAGCCGGCGACGTTCCGCCAAAGTGATTTGTGAATAGCAATTCGACATCCAATTTCCTCCATGGGGTCGGTTCCGGTAGGGGGCGAAATGACACCCTAAGGATTTAACTCCGTGGGCCAGAGATATTCACCGGTCAGCAGAATGTGCGCCCAGCTCAAAGGAGAGATGTGAGCTAGAAGGTCTGGCGGGACATCAAGACCGGCATTCGTCGTTCGGTGACGGCACGGCCGAGATGGACGGTATCTTCGGACGCGCAAGGCTGAAAGATAATTTCGGTCTAATAGATGATGTGTTAATCAAGGGCCAGATGATGAATTTTCACATACAGGCAAGATCGAAATTGAATCATACCTTTCGCTCACTTGTTGTTTTCAAATTACCCAGATTGTTTCTAGCGCTGATCGTTTTCGCTATCGGCTCTGGTGATCTAGGCTACGCAGCAGGGCAGAAAATCCCTGATACCAAAGTCAGCGGTTCCAAGCCTCCTTTGCGCAAACTCAATCCGAACCATAAACGCGCTTATGAAATCCGCATGAAACTTGAAAATGTTTCCGATATCTCGCCTGCGGACCAAGGCGGCGCGCGGTTTGCAACGGTAGAAGGTACCGTGCAGTTCGATGTCAGCAATGCGGCCCGCTGTGGTAAGAGTCGCTGGCTGACAGGCAACGTACCCGTTATCTCGAGCCACGAACCATTCCGCCTTTCGGCTGTTTCGGCGACCGAATATGTCGGCATAGTGTATACCGATATGATTCTGGACGAGGATTATTATGGGCGTGGCGTGTGTCACTGGCAATTGACCGATGCTCGCCTCGCGCTCAAGGCACGCGACCGCGAAGACGACACCCGCTTTGTCGCGGGCTTGTCTGG
The DNA here is from genome assembly GCF_030268145.1 of Brucella sp. NBRC 12950. Lineage (NCBI taxonomy): Bacteria > Pseudomonadati > Pseudomonadota > Alphaproteobacteria > Hyphomicrobiales > Brucellaceae > Brucella > Brucella sp. NBRC 12950. The sequence continues at coordinate 133,942 of NZ_BSQC01000009.1, read as the reverse complement.
GCAAAAGATGCGTGCCGATGATATGCAGCAGCGCTATTTCTGGAAAGGGTATTATCCGAACTTTGAGCAGGGGCCGCTCGCCGATTACGGTATAGCCCAATTGTCAATCGTTGAGAAAAGCAAGCGCGATCAGTACTTCGCGATCACCATGTCGGCCAGGGCGGTCGGCCCGTAATCGGATTTTTTGTAAGACTGGTACCTAAGCAAAAATGGCGACTGTCCATGCGACACCCGCCATTTTCCTTTTTAACCTCTAAAGTTCTGGTTTGTGGTCGATTTGTAGGCCTCGGCTAAATTCCGCTCGCTTCATCCACGACGGTGCCATTAAAATCGCAGCTGGCGCCATGGTAGTAAGAGCACCCGGAAACTTCTTCCAGCTTCAACGTGTATTGATCCATGAACTTAAAATTCACCTTGCAAAAACGGCTATTCTGCAGGGATTCTTTTTTGCTTTCAATGATGTCGCGCACGTCTGAGCCGGAAATGCCTGCATTGGCAATCGCAATCCAAGCGATGATCTCGCGGTCGAAGGCGTCGATACTGAAGGCGAGACGAATGACCTCGCGATTCCAGCAGGTGAACTCCAGACCGTGGGAGCACCAGCGCAGATGGGAGCGCATGGCCATTACCTTGCCATCGTGGACGCGGCCTTTGCGAACGGCCGTATGTTTCTCCAGCAGCATGGCGTGGTTGCCCATGATGCGATGGACCCGTTTGGCGTTGACGACAGGCTTATCGGCGGCTCGCCTTTCGCGATTGAAGAGCGCAGCGATCCGCCGCTAGCCATAGGTTGGCCTTTGATCCACCAGCTTGCGAATGGCGGGCAGAAGCTCCGCATCCTCGGCCTTGTGGTAGGCTCCGCGTCGCTTTGATCTGCCTTTTAACCGCTCGACAAGGTTCGAGCGGGAGATACCCGGAGTGTCTGCGACGGTCTTCATTGGGAACCGTCCTTGGGCAATAAGATCGGCCGCGACATCCGTTTTTTGAGTCCGCTTTGGAAAGGGCTTCGCGCAGGATTTCGACCTCCATTGTCTTACGGCCGAACATGCGCTCCAGCTCGCAGATGCGATCTTCCAGTTTCTTCACTTTCGAATTGACGACCACCGGCTCGTTAGAACCGACGTCTGCAGCTCCTCCCTCGCTCAAAAGCCTACGCCATCGATAAAGCAAATTGGGCGCAACGCCACGGCGGCGAGCGGTGGACGATACCGTCTCGACTGGTCCAAAACTCTGCTCAATAATTGTCAGCTTCTGCTCGGTTGTCCACCGCCTGCGGCGCACATCTCCCATCAGCAGTTCAACGTTTCGATACTCGTTAGACATAAGCCTGTCCTCAAGCCTGTGCTTGAGCCTTTCTGCTTATGCCGACTGTCCGGTCGAAATGGGGTGCAGTTCAGGAAGCGACGCCCTTGCATTTTCGATGGGTTAATTTCAACGGCTGAGCGATTCAAAGTCACGCACTTTCGTCGTGGCTATTCAGCTTGCCATGTCCACCGAAAAAGTCGCGCTTCCGCTTTGCCTCACCCGTAATAAACGATCGGTTGTTCGAATGTTGCGGCAAAATTGACGATTCTGACTGATTTTTATTTTAAAACAGAGGGCCGCCAACCAATCTGCTCCGCTTGCATCACGCACTGGGTGCCAGTTTTCCCAATGGTTTTCAAAACGGCTTTTATGGCAGGATATATCTGTGTGTAGTACTCCACAGCGGCTCCATTAGCGGCCCTCCGCTTCGCTTCGGGGCACTCCACCGCTGTGGAGTACTACACCCAGATATAATCTGGGCCCTAACCTTAACCTTAACCCTAACCCTAACCTTAACCCTAACCCTAACCCTAACCCTAACCCTAACTCTAACTCTAACCCTAACCCTAACCCTAACCCTAACTCTAACTCTAACCCTAACCCTAACTCTAACTCTAACTCTAACTCTAACTCTAACTCTAACTCTAACTCTAAGCTTCTAATTAAAAGCGAAGTATATACGTATTGCTCCATGCTATGGAAAAGTTTAATTCAATGCACGTATCAACAAGCGAGCGAAAGACGACAAAAATTTTAAGGAGCGTAAATAGTTGGAATTTTATTTAATCTATGAAATATTTTTTGTTTTTACTCAAGTTATCGTACCCTGTGTCTCTCTGCATAAATTCCCCGTCAAGCTCTAGTTTAGAACAGTATCCAAGATCGCTTCAGCTTCGATCTGGAGAAAGTCGACAAACCGCATGTTGTGCATCTCAAGGCTTATGGGTTCGAATAGAACCTTTTTAGCCTTGTAGGGTGCCATCTTGGCACGGAGATCAGCGCGGACGACGTAGAGGTCGTCGAGTTGCTCTTTGACGACCTTGCGTCCGTCTTCAGTGCTGAGCCGTTCATGGTAGGCCTTGAACTCCGATGCATTGCTGCTGATAGCCTCAACGCATTTCACAAGCGCCCTCTTCTCCTGAAAACTGTCGAAAGCCTTCTTCAGGTTCTGCACCTCTGACTTGAATGCTTCCGCAGAAGGGCGCATCCCATCATAGATTGACATGACAGTATTGATCGGAGCGTCATCTCCCTTTGCTCGCAGAAGGGCACAGGAAATGTTGACGCAAGCTCCTGAGGGTGCGCGTTGCAGAGCAGAAAGCCGAGCGTTGGTGTCTGCCCAGTAAACGTTGAGTGTAGCTCGCCCGCCCTTCACATCCAAAACAGCGCCGCCATGCCCGGCCAATCCAATGTTGCTAACGTGGCTGATAGCGCCATTTTTCGCCTTGTAGAAGCGGTTCTTTGCGAAGAGGGGTTGGTCGTAAGAGCATACGACATGCTTGTGCAGGTCTCGGGCCAGAGGATCGTAACGACCATCAATCATCTTCGGAGCGAAGACGGCGTCGAGGTTGGTAGATCCCAGCTTGAGGCCTTCAGCGGTTGACTGAACGTCCGTGTAGGACGCCTTTTGGTATTCGATCACGCCAAGCTCAAACAAGTCGGCAGTAATGCCAAGACAGACCCACGGTCCCGATGCAAGAATATTCTGCGAAACCCCCCATCTCCGCATCAAATCACTGTTTCCGCCGTAAACCGCGCTGTCCTCTCGGGTATCGGAAAACAGGAAGCCACGTTGGATAGGCCATCCGGCCGTACCTTCGCGGGAAAGCGGATACTTCTTCTCCAGCTCACTCTCATCGGTGGCGGGAGCGCTAGAAAGTCCCTGTCCATTCAAAACCGACTGGACCATCGAGCGATAAAAACCGCTGGCAGTAGGGTTGGCAGTGCCGGCGGCAATGGCCTGAAGGTATGCGTCGATCTGTTCGTTGTAATCGGCGGCACGCTCCTCGGTCGAGTGGGGCGCAGTAATATCGGCAGGCATCTTGTTGCAGGACGCAGCTACATCGGCGAGGCCCAGATCAAGCAGCCCCAACAGTGTCTTGTCTCCGTTGTGCATCCACGCGGCATGGGTCTCCTCCGGCGTCAAAAGAGGCGCAACTCCCTCCCAGACTTGATCGTACTTTGTGCGTAGGCCAGAAAAAGCGCCAGGCTCTCGGTTGAACAAGCGCATGAGGCCTTTGTACTTCTTCGCTACAGCTTCATCAATGTAGTAGCCACGAGGCTTGCTCTTGTCGGTGACAACGATGGAAGTGAAGCGGAGGAGGATCATCAAATAGTCGAGCATGGAAAGACTGAGGCCCATCAAGCCAAAACGGGCGCCGGGCTTAATGCAGTTGTCTTCAAGGAGCCCGAGACGCTCAAGGAAGCCCTTGATGAGGTCACAGTTCGGGAGGTCGCTATAGGCGCGTTCATGCTTGATCGGCTCGCGCAGGGTGGTGCCGGAGGCGAGCGTGACGAAGTCGAAGGTCTCAACGGTTTCGCTACCATCCTTGCTCAAGCGAAGCACGGGCCGGGTGGGTTCGGAGATGTCGACTTTGACCACCTCGGTGCCTTCGTGAAGGGTGACGCGCATGTAGTCGCCAAGCTGCGCCTTGATGTACACCATGACCCGATCAAAGCACTCACGAGCGACACGTCCGACGAACCCACGAGTGGCGCACTCGACGTTGGTGTTGAGGTGGCCATCAGAACCGAAGGCGTTCTCGACCATGATGGGAGCAGCGACACTGATGCGAGCGTATTCGGCCTCAATTGTGGCACGATTTTCTTCGGAGGCCTCCGCAACGCGCTTGGGCAAATCAAGGATATCCGTGGCGAGGTCACGAAGCTCCGAAGAGAGATTTTCGACGCCGGGGATGTTCAGCGGAAGGCCCAGTCCCCCGTTGATCATGCCATGGGTTTCGTCCTGGAAAGCATTCCCGCCACCGGTGGCACGATCCTGCTTCTCAAAGATGGCGATCTCCTGAAAGACTTTGCCATGCTTCTTGACGAAGGAGCCGAGCTTGTCCTTGTTGAGGATGAGAAGCAAGGCGTTAACAGCCACTTCGATTTGGGCACGAGGGCCAAAACCGACGTAGGCGTACTTGGTAGTGGCAGGCATCTTGGTTGGTATGGAATAAAATTGTAAAGAGGTTGGATTGTGAGATTGGTTGCAGAGTTGAGAATGTTGTTTGTTGTTGACTATTCTTTTTGAGTGGGAGAACGACCGCATCTTTATAGATTTCAGACAGACAATATTTTTGCCAAGTCGGGTTGAATTTAAGCCGAGCTGACAAATTGATTTCGGTGCTTCGCCGATCATGACGTAACATTTATGCGATTTCCTTGTTTCTCCGCTTCGCCAAGTCCGAAGGATGAGACACATCACGGTGTACGCGTCATTGTCGCATGTTCAGCTGCCCAATAATGGCAACAAAAATTGGTCACGCGTCGCAACCGATCCCTGTATGTGAGGGATTTTGAGCAAGTTATTACTATTTTCGAAACCGCTTAGCGACTTGGCGTGCGATTAGGCAGCAAGGTTACGAGAAGGAATGAGCAAAGCCTCAACTGACGATGCGTTGGTATATATCACCAGTGCTCGTTACGTGATATTCGGTACCCATCAAACTTCTTCAAACCTCAATCTGACAATTTTTTTCGTGTCAATTCAACACCATGTCTTCAAGCACGTTGCAAGTCCAGGCGCCTGCGTCGAACCAACAGACACCTCTCAGGTCACTTCTCGTTAGCGTCTCAATCGCTTCGCAAAGTGAAGCTGTCCGCCTAATCCTAAAAGACGCTGTTCTATTTGCCATTCACTCAGGCGCAACTGTCGCTCTAGCATGGGATCAGCAACAGAAGGCGCTGATTTCCGTGAATGCTCCCACTGGAGTTGCTTATGTTGTGCCGGCTTTGAGCTATGGAGTGGCACAGAATTTTCTTGAGCCTCTTCTCAACATGATCGCCCAAAAGCATGGTGGTTCCATCGAGCAACCTAAGCTGGAGGGCTGGAAGAAATGCATCGATATTGCCTGCAACATTATCATCGGTGCTGGGAATGTCGGCGGAGCTCACGCTATCTTGGCTGAGATCAAGGACCCAGAGCAGGTCGACGTCATTGTCACCTTCATCCTTTGTTTCTTCAGTTACTGGGTTATGAAGCTGCTCGTTAAAACGGCATTGCTCAATATCAGCTACAAGAAGACGATTGCGAGACCAGGCATAGAGTGGAAGGAATATTACCGTCGGAGCATGGGAGACGCCCTGAAGTCTTTGATTTCTCTTCACCAGATCGTCACCAATCTCACGCCCCGCGTGGTCGCATTTTCGATCTACCCTCTGCTTGCGAATGTCATTACTGCATGGTGGACGGAGAAACATGGCACCACTCATCCTGGTATCCCTGTCTTGATTAACCTCCTGTGGTTCTTTGTGGATTTTGACACCTGTTTTGAAATGGCTGCACGTATTGCCGACTGCTTGCTGCCGTCTGAGCGTGTTGTGGAAGCGGCGGAGGATCAGCAGGACGCTTAAGACGTATGGGCTTTGATTGCTCATTTCATTAGATTGATATTATGTACTTAGTTTTGGAATTGATCACTGTTTGCTACGCCAGACTAAATTCATGACTGCGTGACTTGCTGTTGTCGCACCAAATTGTAAAAGCTCAGACAGTCTCGGCGTTCAGTTCGGCGACTTACCATGCAGCCATTGCACCTCGTATATGCGTGTGGCTTACCAACTGAACCGGGATCGGCCGCCCATGCTGACGTGTCCTTTGCCCGTTCGGCGACTTGGCATGCAACTATTACACCTCGTGTTGACGCGTTGCCTTCAGCTGATCAGGGGTCGGCCGCTCACGCTGACGTGTCCTATGACTCACAGTGCCTCGTGACCCGCGCTCGACGCTAGAGCTATTTCTCTTACGTGTCTCAACGTGATTGGCACTCGCTCACACGCACTTTCTCGTCCGCTTTTCTCCGAACCAAGCTTAAATACTCCGGTGGTCGCTGTTGTGTCGTAGTTAGAAGAACTGCAGACATTTCCATTTCCTCTCCGCAATGGCTTACAACGAACCCAACCGCCGCCGTGGAGGCCTCACTATTCGCGCTAGCAGAGGTCGAACGTCTTCAGCTTTTATCGATGATGATTTCAGCGACGAGGCCTCCACGTATGACGAAGAGGAACCTTCGCAGTACACACCGAATTTCCGTTACCCCCCTCAACGCCAGCCTGGTCATCCCAACTATTACAGCCAGCCCATCTCTGGACCATACGGCTACGGCCAACCCCAGCCTCAGTTAGAAGCTCAGCATCGTGTCCAGTTTTATCCCCCGCCTTGCGTCCGTTGCCATACGATGCATCAGGGAGACACTTGCCCGCTGTCACCGCCGCCGCAGCCCCCCTCGACTTACACGCAGGAGAGCGAAGTTTTTTCTCCGCCAGGCCACATTTCTCAGACATTTCATGTTTCAGGTCCGCACATTGTAATCAATGGAGCTGCCAATCCGCGTGCCAACTACACGAGTACCGGAACTGATGCTCCCCTCCGACCGATCGATTACAAGGACGTGGGAACCGATGTTCCGTCTTTTGCCGAGAATGAAGAGATGACAAGCGCTGCTAAACCGGCAGACATGAACAAAGGCAAGAAGCGTGCGAGCCAGATCCAAGCGAAAGAGGGCGGGTCTTCTCGTGATGATGAGGAGGAGAGGGCGTAAGGAAGGGTGTTGAGACCGCGGGGGGGAGTTTGCGGTGGCATGAGGACGTGGATAGCACTGGACATTCGTTTTTCGAGTTAGCTTTTTTTGGTTTAGTGGAATTGAGACAGAATTTTATTTGTTATATTTTTGCAGGATATATGTTCGTGTAGTGTTTGTATAAAAGTATGTATGTTAATTCCTTAATTCCTTAATTCCTTAATTCCTTAATTCCTTGGTTCCTTGGTTCCTTGGTTCCTTGGTTCCTGCATCTGAGGTTCCGAAGAGAATAAATCCCCGTGCAGGACTTCGGGGGAGGTGCATTGACGTCATGAGCGCCAAACGTGCGTATTTCGAGTGTTGTCCGCCGTTTAGGGCGCAAATGATTCACCCGCTCGATACATCAGCAGCGTTTCTCCCTGTGCAACTCCTCGATGCTAAAAGCTACGAGGCAGCCGCTTTCAGCTGTGGCAAGACCAGTATTTATCGGGATTGTGCTGCGCAGCGGTCGTGGCCTGAATGTGTCGTTCGGAGCGCTGCTCGCGGATAAGGCATTCGATGCGGACTGGTTGCTTTCAGAACTCGATCAGCGTGGTACAGCGGCGGTTATTCCACCAGAAGCAAACAGAAAGACGCAGCGCGACTTTGATCGCCATGCATACAAGTGGCGACACCTGATCGAAAATTTCTTTGCGAAGATCAAGGAATTTCGAGCAATCGCAACGCGGTATGAGAGAACTGCCTGTAGTTACGCTGCAAACTGGCACCTCGTCGCAACCATCATCGCGTTAAAGTAAATGTCCACGGACCCTCCGCAAAACTGCAAATTTTCTAGATCTCGCTGCGCAAATCGGCTGTGATTTTTTTAGGTATGGAAACAACACCGTAGGACACTCAGGATGAGCTATTGGCGTGGCATATGCTTGTCACTGAACAGGCAGAGAAACTGAGCGCACAACAAGCCGAAGTCACAAAGCGCGATACCATTATCGCCGTTTTGTGTGTGCAGCTTGAGCTGCTCCGCCAACGCTAGCATGGCGCTTCTTCATAAAAGATTGATCACAAAATCAAGCAATCCGAACTGATGCGGGAGGAGACCAAGGCTTCACCTGCGGAAGCTGAGGTGCTTTCTGGAAGTCTCCTTTGCCGGAGCTGGACGAAACATCCGAAAAGCCAAAGCGCAAACCATCGCCAGATGTCCTTCCAACGGAATAACGGATTTATTCATCACCTTGCACTTTTCCGGCCTGTGGCGGAACTTCATTCCTGAAGGCAGCTGATAAGGTTGTACAGTTGATGGAGCACGTGCCGGCATGTTGAAAAGGGTATGTTCAACAAGGACTGCGATACGACAGTGTCTGGCGAGATTCCGTCCTTGGCCATCGACCGCGGCAACCCAGGGCCTGGATTGCTCACACATATCCTGGTCGCTAAGTTCGACGATCATAGTGTGTCCTGAGTACCAACATGGAAAGGAGGTACGTAACTGCAAGAGAGATGAGGGCAGGCCCCTCGGGTTCGGCGATCAGGAGCCGATCCCAAACCACCACAAGCTGCTGTCGTAAAGAGCGATGGTGGTGAGCGTTGTGGAAACGGCGGGACATGATCCCGTCAGGTAAGATCCAGAGAGACGAGCGAAAGCGAACCGTCGATGAACTGTAAGCGCTAGTTTCGCCGCACCCGTTTTGGTGAAGATCAGGTGTTTTGGCTCTGACGATCGTCAAGTTTTTGAAGTAGCGCGTCAGCAGAAGGCCATTGGTATCGCAGCAGCTCGACAGTAGGGTTACCCCATCGCGATACATCACGCTTCTCGATGACTGTGCCATTGAGCTTTTCGTATATGGCAACGGCATTTGTGTTTTTAGCAAATACAAGCAAATGAACTGGCAATTTTTGCCGCTCGCTATCAAAAGCTGCGATCGCTTGCTTAAGAAGCGACTTCGCCACCCCACGCTTCTGATATTCCTCCGAGACGTATAGATTATGCAGATACGTACCGTGCTCCTTCTCTTCATTGAAGACGAAGCAGCAAAACCCAGCGATTTCCTGGCCCTGCATGGCTACAAAAATAAGTTGGTCGGTATTCGGCCCAACGAACCTCTTCTCCCACAGCTGTCTTTTTTCAAGCGGAAGTTCATTATCCAGATAATTTTGTGGCAAGACACCGGCGTAAGTGCTTTTGCTCATCACCACATGAAGATCGATAATCATTTCGATATCTGAGACTAATGCCCGACGATATTTCAGCATAAGAATGTAACCCGTCTAACGTGAGCCAAACTTGAGGACAGCAATATTGCTGATTGACGGTACGCTGTAAGTTTGGCGTCTGCCAAGACACTATTGCTTAGCTTTCGGGCTCAAGGGTCGATTGAATACGATTAGATGTGGGATATTCGCGCATCAGAGATGCTTCTTGTGTGCCGGTGCGCTCTAGGAAGTTGAATGGCAGCAGATCGTCGATATTAGCGTCTTGGGATCGCTGCGGCAGTTCGGTGAGGACGTGCTTAAGCCATGCAAATGGTTCAACGCCGCATGCACGACAGGTCAGCATGAGGCTGTATACGATGGCGCTGGCCCGCGCTCCGTCTATGGTATCGCTGAAGAGCCAAGATTTCCTGCCGGTGGCAAAAATTCTGATATCGCGTTCCAGCAAATTGTTGTCGATCGGCATGTTGCCGTCTTCGGTGTAACGCGTCAGATATTGCCATTGGTTCCGCGTATAGGAGACTGCATCCTCCAGCTTGCTCTCCGGCAGGACCTTCGGAGCAATCTTGTCGAGCCATTCCTTCAGCGCATTGAGGACCGGAATGCTGTGCTGTTGGCGAAAGCGACGAATGCAGTCTGCCTGCGTTTCACCGTCATCCGGGCTTTCATCGCGAGCCTGTTTTTCAATCCGGTAAAGCTGCTCGAAGAACTTCAGCGCCTGCTCTGGCGGTCCGCCGCCTTTCTTTCTGGCGCGCAGGGCTTCGACAAAGCGCCGCCGCGAATGCGCCATGCAACCAATATGTGTTGCACCTTTCAGGGTGCGCCATGCCGTGTAACCATCGCTCATCAATATGCCGCGATAGTCTCCAAGAAAGGCCTGCGGATATTGTTGGCCGCGACCGGGCTGATAATCGAGCAGCACGATCGGTTCGACACTGTCTTCGCCGCTGCGATAAGCCCACATGTAGGACGTGCTGGTAGCAGCCTTGTCCTTTTCCTTCAGAACCTGAACCGTCGTCTCATCGCCATGAATGAGAGGCTGTGATCGCAGCCGCAGTTTCAGAGCAGCATAGAGGCGGGAAAGATGTTTTTCGCTAGAGCCGATCACCCAATGACCGAGAGCCCCACGGCTGACAGCGACGCCAGCACGCTCGAAGGCTTTCGCCAGACGATAAAGCGGTGTGCCATCGACATATTTGTGAACGAGCGCAAAAGCCAGCGTAGAGGCCGTGGCAATGCTGCCCGGCAAGGGCTGTGCAGGCATCGGGGCGATGACGATCGGCGTTTTGATGCCGGTGCGATCACAGTTGCGGCACGCATATTTCGCCCGGGCATTCTGCAGAACCTTGGCCTTCACCTCGATGTGAAGCTGCTCGGTGACCAGTTCACCCATGCGATGCATCGGATGACTGCAGCACGGACAAATCTTCTGATCGTCGGGAAGGTCATATTCCACACGCTCGCGCGGCAGAGTGGAAGGCAGTGGTTTGCGACCGCGCTTCTTGCCTTGCGGCGCTTCGGTCTCCGGCAATCCCGTGTCGGGTAATTCAATGGTATCAGCTAGCTCTTCGTCTGCATCTGCCTCAAGGGTAGTCTGCTCAGCTTCGTTGAAGACACGATCAACACGCTATTCGCTGTGCGGTGCAAAACGATGTAACCGTGCGAGCGCCAGTTCTTCCTCAAGTGTGAAGACCCGTTCATTCAGTTTCTGGTTTTCCGCCTGCAACGCTGCTATCTGCGCCATCAGATCTGCGACGGTGGATTGGCCTGCTCGATTCATCCCAATGCTTGAATCGAACACAGTCAGCGACGTCAATAAATTAATTCATGGGTTTTTATATTTATGCGCCGGGCTTAAACCCCTTATCCGGCAATTCTATATTGCCGAACCGGATGACGAACCATCGCATCGATATCAATGCCATCAAGCAACCAGTGCAATTGCTCCGTTGTAAGCTGCATGATTGTGTCCTGACGCTGCGGCCAACGGAATTTGTCGTCAGTCAACCGCTTTAACAAAAGCACAAAGCCTGATCGATCAAAGAATAAGATTTTCATCCGGTCACGACGGCGGTTGCAAAATGCGAAGATCGAAGGTGCAAACGGGTCGAGTTCCATCTCCTCCTGAACAAGTACCGCAAGGCTATTGATCCCACCCTGGAAGTCGATAGGATCACGGTGCAGATAGACCTGAATGTCAGGGACAAGTCTAAACATTGCTGACCGCTCCGATGAGCGCCGTCAATGCACGAGCATCGTCGCATTCAAGTGACAGCTTCACACCGTTGGGCAGCGACACATGCAGCTTTGCCGCAGAGGAGAACGAAGCAGCATTCGCAGGAGCCTGCCGCATCTCGCCAGAATCGCGAACCTTCAAGTTCAGGGCGTGGGCGTCGTCATGCCTGGATACAATATCGTTTACAGCAGCCTCGATCCGAACCGGAATAAAAGCCGACTTCAAAGGTGGGGACATCGCCTCAATCTGTGCTTCTTTGTACTTTCGCACCCACTTGCGCACAAGGTTCGAATTTATTCCATGATCGAGGGCAACACGCGACAGTGACGTGCCAGGTTCAAGGGCAGCTGCAACCACCTGCTGCTTCCAGGCCCGATCATAGTGATGGTTCCCTTGTCGGTCCACAAACAGCACATGCGACCTGTCTCCATCCGCTCCCATAGGTGTCCACCCTTTCTATCGGTGGAAACCCTTTGCACCAATCTATTAACCCAAAAAAGGTGCCGCGAATTGAGCGCTTACGATGAACTGCCGAAAGCGTATGGTTGATGTCAGAACCGGGGGTGATGGTCATCCCGGGATGAGTATGGGCGGTGTCCTGAAGTCCGGCCCACACGGCATCCGGCTCGAAGGCGGCGTGAATCTGGGTCAAGCTCTTTTGCGGAACAGGAGAACCTGTCGCCCCGATGCTAAGGGAGAATTCCGATCGGGTAGCCCCCGAAAGGGCCAGAGTACTGATGCGGGGCACAGGGGCAGAACAGCTCGTAGTAGGGTTGAAGGCGCTGTAATGGTGCTGGACCGAAGGTGCTGTAGTGTTCAGCCGCTGCCACTGGCCAACTGGTAACAGGATGAGCCGGATGACAGAGGCAAGGCCGTTTACGATTGAGAAGAGAAAGGTCTGGGAGGCGTTCCAGCATGTGAACGCTAATCAGGGAGCAGCTGGTGTAGACAGGCAGAAGCTCGAAAGCTTCAGGGTACGGCTTGGTCCGAACCTTTACAAGCTTTGGAACAGAATGTCCTCAGGCAGCTACATGCCATCGCCGGTACGCCGGGTGATGATCCCCAAGGCAGATGGGGGCCAACGGCCGCTGGGTATTCCGACGGTCACGGACCGCATCGCGCAGGAGGTCGTCCGGCTTTATCTGGAACCGCTTGTGGAACCAGTATTCCACAAGGATTCCTATGGGTATCGGCCTGAACGCTCTGCCATTGACGCCATCCGAACGGCGCGTCAGCGATGCTGGCGTCACGATTGGGTGCTGGACATGGACATCAAAGGGTTCTTTGACACTATCGATCATGGGCTTCTACTCAGGACGGTCCGCCATCATACGGATTGTCGCTGGGTTCTGCTCTATATTGAACGGTGGCTAAAGGCACCAGTGATGATGGCGGATGGCAGTCTTGTCTCGCAGGAGCGCGGAACGCCGCAGGGTGGGGTGATCTCGCCACTGCTGGCTAACTTGTTTCTGCACTACGCTTTCGACAAATGGATGGATCGGGAGAATCCGCAAGTGCCGTTCGAGCGCTATGCGGATGACATCATCTGCCATTGTCGGACGGAAGATGAAGCACGCAGGCTGTGGCAGCAAGTCGAAGATCGGCTCGCTGGCTGTGGACTGACGCTTCATCCGCAGAAGACAAAGACTGTCTACTGCAAGGATACTAACCGGAAAGGGTCGTTCCCGACGGTTGCTTTCGACTTTCTCGGCTACAGGTTCCAGCCCCGGTTGGCGGTCTGGCGTGGAGGGTTGTTCGGCGTATCCTACCTTCCGGCGGCCAGCCCAAAAGCGCTCAAGGCGTTTCGACGCCGGGTGCGCAATTGGGGATTGCAGCGGCGCAGCGACAAGGGGCTGATCGATCTGGCCCATATGTTTAATCGACAGATTAAAGGTTGGATCGGCTACTTCAGGTGTTTCTACAAATCGACGCTTTATCCGACACTTCGTTTGATCGACGCTCATTTGCTCCGATGGGTGATGCGGAAGCATAAACGCTTCAAGCAGCGGCCCCGGCAAGCGCGGCTCTGGTTCGCCAGACTTGTGAAATCCACGCCGGAGTTGTTCGCCCATTGGTCTCTTCTTTACGCAAATGGTTGAACGCTGGGAGCCGTATGTGCCGAGAGGTTCACGTACGGTTCTGGGAGCGCGTGAGGGTGAAATCCCCTCGCGCGACTCACTTCCCGTTATATCGTCTGCCTGAAATGTATGCCCGGCTGGGGTGGACATCTCGCGCTCCGTCATGGCGGATCGGGTCGGCCGGGTATCGGATTTGCTTACGCCACTCATTTTAGTGATCAGAGCGCATCTTGCTGCGGTCGATCCAATACACACGGATGATCCGCTGGTCGATTTTTTTGACCCTGGGCGCGGAAAGATAAGAGAGGCAGGGTTTTGGTCTACTTGTTCGATGGGAGTGACTATCAGGATACCAATCCTGGAGTAGTCGCTTGCTACAAAAAAGCCTTTCGGCAACCAGATTATTGAAGCTGCATGCATGGCGCATGTGCGTCGTAATTTCCATGATGTGATCTAGCTGAAGCCATCACCAATCGCCGATGAGGATTTGGAACATACCGCTGCGCTCTATGATAATGAGGATAGTATCCGGGGATTGCTGCCCGACGAGCGACGTGCTCCGCGCCAGCAACACGCTAGACCCATTCTGGCCGATCTGAAGGTATGGATTGAGGAAATCCAGCAGACTCTGCCGCAAAAGCAGAGATTGGTGGAAGCAACGCGCTATGCCCCGTCGCGTTGGACAGCGCTGAACGTTTACATTGATAATGGAGGTGTGGAAATCTATCACAATATAACTGGAGCAAGCCATGACGCCGTTAGGAAATGGTGGAAAACTTATGGCCATTCTTAATTTCTGAAACGCTATATGAAACACCATCCACCTCGCATGCAGCGTATGGCACTGGGGCACGGTTTGAATGGGTCAGAACGCCAGGAATACTCACGGGTGCTTCAACTCTTGTCCTAGGGGCGACTAACCAAAGGTGAAGATGCGTCGGAAGTCTGTCTCGGAATGGCTTCGAATATTGGAATAGCCCGTCCAAATTACTGCCTGCGGGTTCCTTTTTCCGATCCCGACAGCATGACCATTCTCGACCGCCGATTATGGACGCGCAAACTATTTCAGTGTTATCGTTTGCTTCAATTCGTGCGAGAAAAAGGTTGCAAGCGCTGCGGATGCTAGTTTCCTCCCGAAAGAACGAGTGCTTTCCAGGCCAAGTGGATCGAAATGAGTACGTGCTATTTGATAAAGTTCCTTGGACATCATTCGCGAGGTTTGCACGAAAAAGCCGTGCGCCACCTCATCAACTGGGTAAATCTCCGCTAATTCTGAGAATTTTCCGTTCTCTATAACGAAGTCGTAATCCTGCAACGCCTTGCGCAAAATCATTTGCAGCGCCTTTTGGGGCGAGTAATGTTGCGAAACCAGATCGTATGTGTCTGAAACGCCCGGGGCTGGAAGTTCTGCGGATACGTAGACTTGTATTTTGTCGATATACACGTCTTGGAAGGCGCTAGACCGATCATTTTTCTTGCTAATGTTAGTCGAATTTGCGGTGTTCCGCCAGACAGATCGTTTTGGCTTTGAAGCACTTGGCTCTTGTTGTTGGGTATCAAGTGATGCGGAAGGCGTTTGGACTTTCGATTGTTCCGTACGGGCGGGAGACCTTTCGATCTCCGATGGCTGTCCATTGGTTAGGGGCGGTGGGGGGCTTTTGACACCTAACTGGGATGCGCTAGAGAGGTCCCGACCCTTGGCAACGAGGGGGTAAGAAGCCTTCGATTCATTTTGACGTTCGTTCGTTTGAGCACTTTCATTGTCGTTCCTCGATCGAAGATCTGCGAGGTTTCGAATTTCATTGACGGATTTTGAAGGTGTGCGAATGCCCATACTTATCGGTCCGCTACGGCCCCTTCAACATATTGTCCCAAAACGAGGAGTTCTTCCATTGCAGTCTCAAGGTTGCGCAGTACGAGCCGCATGGCTGAATTGTTCTGCGTGTTACTTATTGTCATGTGGAGCATTCCTCGTTCCTTCATGGCAGCAAATGCGTCGCGTTCGTACATCGGGTAGTCAACGAGTGGAAGATTATCGATAGCCTCCCAAACTGTTCGTTGGGATGCCGTTAATTTTCCCACTGGGACACGCTGTCTCAAGAGTGCAGTTGGCACAACCAAGCTCTCGCTCATCAAGAGCTCAATTATATAGCGATAAGTGGCAAGCGCTTCGTCTACGTCCAAAGGTGTCAACATAGTAGGCACAAGCAGAAAGTTCGAGCTTGCTATGATCGTGTTGTTCAGTTCGCTAGAGCCGCCTTGCGTGTCGACTAGCGCGTAATCAAAACCGTTTTGCTGGGCTTTTTCATAAGCTCGTTCAAGTAACTGCAACTCATCGGCAATGAAGACCTCGCAGCTTGGCTGCCAGGTCTTGTAACGCTCGGCATTTGTTTTCCAGCGCGTGAGCGGCCTGTTTTCATCCGCCTCGAACAAGGCTACCTTTTTGCCTTGCAAATGAAGAGCCGAACAAATTCCCATCAAGGCAGTAGTTTTCCCTGCGCCGCCCTTGAAGGAGCAAAAAGTAATAAGCTTCATAATAATCTCTCATAATAAGGTAATAAAAATAGAATAATAATGGCTTGGTGTATGACAGCAAGTCGATAGGAATTACATAAATAGAAAAAGAATTACAATTGTAACTGTATAAATGATCATGTCATTGAAAGAAGATTGACTGAGGAGCGTTTCAAACCGATCCTGAATTAAATTTGTAAACAGTACATCTGTTGCTCAATTAATTTTGGCCGAGATTATTAAAATAAGGGTTTGAGATGCCGCATCGTGAAAAATATCTGTTTTCAAACATTCCGGAGGTGCTTGTTCCTAAACCAGAGACGAAAATCGATCCAGACGGATATAAGATCGTCAGCGTAAGACTTCGTGAAGCCGAATTCGAGGCATTTTCGGAAGAAGTCAGGGGCCTAGGACTCACGAACAACTTCGCTCTGCGCGTTGCCGCGCGGCGGATCGCTGGCTTTCTGGAGGTAGATCGCGGCATTCGTCACACTCTGGAAAATGCGGTATCCGAAATCGGAAAGCTTTCGGACAATATCTCAAAGCTCGCGACGAACTACCGTGAGAGCGGCGACGTTGATATGGAGGCGTTCGCAAAGGCGCGCGCAGAATTTGGAAGACAGTTTGCGAAGCTAGATACTCAACTCGCTGAAATATTGAATGTATCGAGACGTCGTGTCGATGGGCGGGAGCGATTACGCGATGCTGTCAATGCGCCATGAGACGTTTTCATCTAGGGATTTTGCAGGTTACGTGTGATGGCAGGAGCAAATCAAGCGATTGTTCATATCGTGCATAATGGCGGTGCTCGTTCGGAAGAACGACTGAATGGTCAGTTTAAATATCTCACCCGCGATGGCACGATACCCGGCGAACGATCTACGCGTTATGGGACTACAATTACGCTCGACGAACTTGAGAACTGTGCGAATAGCTGGATTCGCCAGAATGGTGCTTATCCTAAAACAACAAGCAGACGTGAATCGAAAACGGATCTCACCACGCACATCGTCGTAAGCCTTCCAGTTAACACCGACCGCGACATCGCGAAGCAGATCGGAAGAGAATGGGCTTCTGAGCTTTTCGCTAGTGGCGAGTGCGGAGGTGTCTACGACTACGTTGCTTTTTTTCACGATGATCGGCCGCACCCTCACACGCATGTTGTCGTCCATAGAAAGCCGCTCAGCGGAGAGAAACTACGGATCTCCCACCGTAACCCTGATATAAATTATGACAGCATGCGTGAGAAATTAGCTGAGATTGCCATGCGACATGGTGTTTTGCTGGATGCTAGCTCCCGTGAATCGCGTGACCTGCCACCGAGCACGCTTTCGGCTGCTCGATACCGCGTTCTACTCCGCCAGGGAGTTATTGTTCGAGAGCATGGAGAAGACGAAGGCAGTAATGCGAATTATTATGTCGATGACCCAGATCTCGCTTCCTCGCTTGCCGTTTCTTCGTCCGACGGCGCTAGCCTTTATGGAGGAAGCACTGCTGGTGATAGTCCCAGATCTCCGGCGACAGATATATATGGTTCGGATCTTGACGAATACTCTCAGGCGCCTCTCACATACGAAGGTTCTGATGCTGAAGCCATGGACATTGCTTCCGATGAAGAAACAGATCAGATCGAGACCGATCACGTCATGGACGTCGAACCTTCGTCGGAAAGTCCGGGCTCTACTGAGTTGGTGCAACACATGGACACCCACGAGCGTGGCAGCGGACAGCTGGACGACGAACACTCACGAGAGCTAGCTAACTTTTCGGAGGCGCGGCGTCGGGATCGGCGCGACGAGCAAATTGATCAGGAATTGCTGGCGGGGCCGAGCAGGCGTCGTGTACCAGGCCGGAGCGTGCATGAGATTTCGGAGCGTTCTGAACCGCAACAAGATCCGCCATTAGCGGACAAGGAAGTTTCGCCAATTCAACAACCGCGCCAAACAAAAGGCGAGAGGATTCGACGTAAGTCTGCCCTCATGGCTCGCTTGCGTGATACGCCGGCACGCCGCGAACGCAGACGCAGGCTTAAATTAGAGCTGATTGAGCGGCGAAGGGCGGAGCACGCCAAGAACGAGGCGGAACGAATTGCCCGCATTGAGGAACGGTATGGAAAATTGCGACAAACAAAGGAACGGCAGCAGCGTGCCGCGCTTGACAGGGAACGAGACCCGACAGCGAAACAGCGCTCGACAGAGAACCGCGAAAATCCGCGAGGCCGGACGTCTTGAGTATGCGACGCAAGCAGTCAATTCGTAAAGGAAAAGGTCATGCCAACTACGCCATTTAGCAAATTGGGAGAAAGAGACGAACGTAACCAGGGAACTGAAATCTCCGGGGGCGCCACCAGTTCAGCGACTATGAATATCTCTTCAAAGAAGAGAACGCTTTATGATTTTTTTTCGCCGGAACGAAACGCGAAAGCGGAAACCGGCAAGAGCCGGCAAGATCCGCCAGCGAAAAAGCTCAAAACCTCGAAAGCGCGTGGTGTTACTGCCGTCAATACATTGGCAATGGCATCTGACGTTCTTATCCCGGTAAACTATAATGATATTGAAGAAACAGGAACTGTTAAGCTGGTGACGCGCCATAAATACCAGCGGGACGAAGGCATAAGTTTTACGAAGGATGAGTTGCCATTTATCGGTTGTCTTAAAAAGAATGTTGCCACGAAAAGATATGAAATTTGCACAAGTGATAAAGCACTGGTGAAAGAGCTGAAGAATCGAAAAATTATCTTCAGGGAAGATGCCGACACTTACAAAGCTGTCAAAGCGGAAGCCTACTTTAAAGATAAAGATTTGCGTACGCTCGCTCAGGCGCAAAAAAAATTCGGTAAAACAGGAATCTTCCTCCTGCAAGGAGAGCATTACATCAATGCAGCCGATTTTCCGCCACAGCAGGCGGATAGGGAATTTGCTAAATGTTGTGGCAATATTTATGAGGTGCGTCAGTCGGGCTTCCCTGAAGCGTTGTACAAGTTGCCCGACGGAAATTACGGAAGTGCAGCTCGTTTAGCGCGAGTTGCTGCGGCCAACGGGAGCGAACCCTCTACGATGGAAGCGGAGCGGCAACGTTCTGTCCTTATTCTGTCCAACTACGACAAATCGTATTACTGCCCCTCGACCTTGGAACTAACCTCACGGCACGATAGCGGATACTACACGAACAAAATTTCATCTCTTGCCCTACCTGAGGATATTGCGGACTGCCCACGATACAAAGCGCCTCTCGTTTTGGCAAAAGATCCATTTGAAGACGACTTATTTCATTCGTCGGAGAACATAATGAAAATGTCCGAAGATGAGTGCCGCCACCGTTTTGGTAAAGATTCCATTATTGTTCAAAACAGAAACGGATCTGGAAAATTTACCGGGAATTTCGCGATTTTTGCCAAATATGAACGCGGTGAGAGGACGGCAAATGACGCGCAGGCTCAAGTTTTCCGGCGCATGGGGTTCAACAACTTCAATGCCGATGAGGTCGCGCGAGAGCAAGTGCAAATAAAGTCGTCACCACAAACTTCAAATGACGGCATATCATCTAAAAATCCGGACCCCAGAAGCGAATTAAAGAGCGGGCGACCGTTTAATTACGGGCGCTGATGAATAATTTGTAGAGAGGCTTAAGATAATGAGCTCAGAAGACGAAGATGTAACGAAAAGTTATTTCGCTAAAAAATTCAATTTTTTGCAATTGCGACCCGACGATAGCGGAGAGGCGCATAAGAAAGGCGCTTTTCACAACTATTCTGTCATGGTTGATTACGAAGCGAAGCGTGAATCCAATACTACTTATGATAGGATCGAAAAACGTCTTACTGAAAAATTGTATGACCTTGATAGCGGCAATCGAAAAACTTTACGGCACGCTTCTGAAGTTGGGCCCGATGGCTCAAGAAGTTTTACTGTCTTGGACGACGGAACCAAAGTCGTCAGGATAAATAAACAGGACTACAACAAAGAGTACATTCGCAGTGCGACCAATGAGCTTTTCGTCACACATTACTCCGACGATAAATACTCAAATAATGTTAAATTTCACGATCCAAAAAACCCGAGCTTGGACCATTACACGCGCGACCAGCGGTTTGGAACACGGAGTAGTCTGACAGTAAACGTGTCTGGTAATGAATGTTCTGGACGTCTTACGATAAAAGGGAAGAGTTACGATTTCGCGTGTGACCGCAGGGAGCTTCGAACAGATGCGAACGGCAATCTAATTGTTACCAAAAATTTTGCCAAACGTAATGCCCCACAGACTAACAAGGAAGATCGGCGCGGTTCACTATCAACCGACAAATCGTCGCTTGAGAGTTCATCTGAGAAGCTTGCAAAGAAGTTTGGTAAGGCTGGCTTGCTGGGCGATTCCAACGCTATCCCGTCCTTTACCAAAAACAGAAGTAGTCACGGCCTCGAAGAGTATGCAGCTGCGTTGAGCAGTCCGAAAGTACCCGTACGAGGTTCTGATAGCGTAGTTGGGAAAAAAGAGGTCTCAAAAGACGCAACACCAAAAGTGTCCGAGGAGCCGAAACTGTCATTTCCTCGTCCGACTCCGGGTTTTGGAAGCGCACTTGAGAGGCGCAAAGGCGCACCTTTGCCTCTCAAAATTATCACGAGCGGTGTGTCGCCTTCGGTTCCCAAAGTTTCCTCCACGGACGAAGCTGTCACGGCAAAGGACCCGCCGAAGTCTGAGGTGGAAAAATCTCCAATTAGGGACGTGGTATCGCCATTGAAGCCGGACGATAAGAGCTTGAGGTCTAATTCATCGGATTCTGCTTCTGACAGCAAATCGAGTCCTCTTGCTTCGGGAGAAGTCAGTCCGCTTACTATCAGATCTGAACCTTCATCACCTGTCAACGTGGTTTCAAAGTCATCGGGATCAGGCGGAGCACTTGAGAATGCCTTGGCCAAATTCAACCAGTTGGGACGAAGCGGCTCGCAAAGCGACAGCTCTCGTCGAAGCAGTTTAATGAACAAAGAGCGAGAGGTTTCCGGTCGAGAATGAGAGGCTTTTAGATGCAGAATTATGGGGAGCTTCGCAGAACATTTTTGCTCGGGTTCGTTTTCTCGCTAATTTTGGGAAGTTTTTTCGCGACGATCTATGCAAATTTTCAGCATGGCTTCAATCGTGAAGTTTTAGATTCGTTCGATCTCCTTGCGTTCTGGTACGAAACACCATTCTATACTGAAAGCCCAAATCCCGCGTTTTCTCGTGGATTGATAATTATTGCGGCAACGGCGGTTGTCACTCCTATCGCTTTGCTAATATTTTTGTTTGGCCAGGTCGACCATATGGGCACTGCTCGTTGGGCGCGTACGCATGAGTTAGCAGTTGCGGGATATTTGAGGCGTTATCACAAAGTAACGGGGCCTATTTTCGGAAAGACAACGTCGCCAAAATTTCCGGGTTACTATCTGACGAATGGCGAGCAACCACATAGCTTGGTCGTCGCGCCTACGCGGGCTGGTAAGGGGGTGGGAATAGTTATCCCGACACTGCTGACATTCAACGGCTCTGTGCTTGCGCTCGATGTTAAAGGTGAGCTTTTCGAACTGACCTCGCGAGCGAGAAAAGCAAGAGGGGATAAGGTCTTCAAATTTGCGCCTTTCGATCCTCTGGGACGTTCGAACAGCTACAATCCTGTTTTGGATATCGTTGGAATGCCTTCTGAGCGGCAGTTCAGTGAAACGCGACGTTTGGCGGTGAATTTGATTGAGGCGAAAGGGAAAGGTGCCGAAGGATTTATTGACGGCGCCCGCGATCTCTTCGTGGCGGGCATTCTCGCGTGTATCGAACGAGGCACGCCTACTATTGGGGCTGTCTACGATTTGTTCAATCAACCCGGCGAAAAATACAAATTGTTCGCAAAGCTTGCAGAAGAGAGCAAAAACAAGGAAGCGCAACGAATTTTTGATAATATGGCAGGTAACGATTCCAAAATTCTCACATCCTATACGTCTGTATTGGGTGATGGTGGCTTGAACTTGTGGGCCGATCCTCTCATCAAGGCTGCGACAACGACATCTGATTTCTCTGTTTACGATCTTCGCCGGGATCCGACTGCCATATTCCTGTGCGTAAGTCCGAATGACCTTGAAGTGATAGCGCCTCTTGTCCGGCTGTTCTTCCAGCAGATAGTTTCGATATTGCAGCGCTCCATGCCGACTAAGGACGAAGAGTTCGAAGTCCTCTTTTTGTTGGACGAATTCAAACACCTTGGCAAATTGGAAGCCATCGAGACAGCGATAACGACGATTGCTGGTTATAAGGGGCGCTTTATGTTCATTATCCAGAGTCTCTCGGCGCTAACGGGTGCGTATGAGGTATCTGGTAAAGAAAACTTTCTCAGTAATACCGGTGTTCAAGTATTCATGGCGACAGCCGACGATGAAACGCCAACGTATATATCGAAGTCAATTGGCGATTACAGCTACAAGGCCAAGTCCGTTTCCTACACTCAAGGCCAAATATTCGACGGAAATGTTCAAATATCAGAGCAGGGAACCCAGCTTTTACGGCCTGAACAAGTGCGCTTGATCGACGAGAGTATGCAGATTGTCCTTATTAAGGGGCAGCCGCCTCTACATCTTAAAAAAGTAAAATACTACGAAGACAAAATTCTGAAAAGAATATTTGACGGCCAAACGGGCGAACTTCCTGAACCAGAAGTATTGGTTATTCCAGACAGTGAACCAGTTGTAAGTATTGACTATGTCGAGGAACGAGACGCTGAAGAGGAGACAACAAAGAGCGGTGTCACAATCGAGGGAGAAGTCGACGAACCGCTGTTCATTCGTGATTCGGAGGATGATGAGGTTATCTCTGAAACGTACGCGAGTGAATTCTATGATCAAGATTCGGTTGAAGATGACTATCCAGAAACCGATGAGGAAAATGATAGTCCGGATGAAGATGAGTTTCTGCTAGATGAACAAGTTCGGGCGCTATCGTCACAAAAAGAGTTGCTAGAGAAGATTATCTCTATTCAGAAAAGCGGCACCTATCGATAATTTCATTATTGTGGAGGAGTAATTATGTTAAGAGAATCTTTGATGGCTGGAGGTAGAAAACTTCCGTTTAAGGCCGCCATGAAGCCGATGGCCGATGTAAGTAAAAACTTTGTCGGCCGCATAGATCTGAGCGAGTTGCGCCAGAAGTTGCAGAAACAGCCGTCCTTGAACAAGCCTTTACCAAATTTGCCTCCGACAATAGGGGAGAAAGTTACACTGCGCGAACGTGCGGACAAGCTCGGCTTGATGAGCAAAGAAGATTTCAAGTCGATGCGCACTTTGGACGCAATTGGTAAAGCCCGTGAGAGACTTTCCGCATGGTCCGCCCTAAACGGACTAAATGGAAAGGACGATATCTCGGACATCAAGGCGAAGTTTAAAAACACAGAACGACCCCGTGGCCATGATGATTCAACTCAAGGCGAGATCTCGAAGAAGCAGCGGCGAAGCGGCGGGTATTTCAGTGACGGTAGGGGAACGACCCGCATACAGGCTCCTGCCAGAGCGACAAAGACTGTGGAGAATGGAGAGCAGGGGCGTGTGAGGCAAAGCAATTTCGAATCCACTGCTTTTGCGGTGCAACCAGTTTTTGTAGGCAAGGCGAAGAAAATTGATCTGGGCACGGCGAAGGCCGCCCGTACCCCGGGTGCGAGTATGGAAAAGCTGATGTCAACTACGCCACCAGTAGCGGAAAAGACAAGATCGCATCCAAACGCAGTGCCAAAAGAATTCAAACAGATTTCTTCAAATCGAAAAGCCGTCTCTAACTCTCAGGAGAAGCATAATACCGATACACGTGGCTTGGAGAACAGAAAACCTAATGGCCGAGGGCGGTGAGACTGGTGAAGCTAAAGGGCTGCGGTTGATTGATCGCGGAAATAAATATCGAAGCGGTGGCCTCCGTCTTCGTCAAATTGCAAATCGGTTCTACCACCAAGGAGCTCAATAGTTCTCAAGGTTGTCGTGAGAGATTTATCCGGTTCTCGCCTGACATTTCCGCGCCTATGCTTAATGCGATGGTCGGTGTGTTTGAAAAAACTGAATCGCACGTAACAACCGATATCTAGATAGGATCTGGCGAGCACCTGTTCTGCTAGCAAATCAACTTGACTGGCCCCCACAACGACCTGTTCCCCTTCCTGAAGGGTGCAACCGACCCGTCTGCAAAGTTCGACAAACAAAGGGGGCAGTTCTTTTGCGCAACTTTTGAAACTGAGGTTATGTTCGGGAAGCGCCAAGATCAGTGTGGTTAGAGGATTAATTGCCGCTTCAAATGAGGTGCGCAGATTGTTGAGGAATTCCGAGACCACGATTGGCTGTGCTACAATCGAAGCAATATTTCGATATGTTAGCAGTTGTTCGACCAATTCAGTCGCAGCGGTTCCCGCTTCCAATATCGCCTCGGAGTACGAGTGGACCCGGATCTGCGATGGTGCATCGAGGAGGAGCATCTCTGAGTAGCCAAGGACAATCGACAGATTGTTGTTGAGACTGTGCGCGAAACTTGAGGAGAAAGCTGCGGTTGCCTCAAGCTTATGGACGCGATCGATCAGAGCTTGGCGAAGTACTCGCTCCGTTTCTGTTCGAAAAAGCGTGTAGTCGTTACATATAGACATTGCCGCGATCTTGACCTCTGCTTCACTCGGCAGAGAAATTCCTGGAGGAAAACTTAGGAGCAAAACCCAGTACTGAAAGAACCGATCTCGATATACGAACCCTACTGATGACGATCCGGAGAAGCCGTCCGCAAAAACCTCGCGGTGGAGTTGGGTTGTGGGAAATATCGAGTTAAATGTGCCCTGATCAGCGTTAAGTTTGTCCAAAATTCCAATTAGGCGCACTATATCGGTCTCTTGTTGTAAAACGATTCCGCTACACACGATGGGATCGTAGTAATTACGGTTCGTATCGACGCGTGCAAAGAGGATAGAGTTTGTAAAGAAATTAGAGCTCAGCTCTTCTATCCATAGCGAAGACGCAAATTCGTTGTAAACTGAGGAGGGTCTAGCGTTCAAGTCCGTCACGGATCTGCATCCTCTTAAACCGTTTGGTCGGATACACTATCGCGGAACTCTTTTTGCGTTAATCGATCTATCGGCTCGAATGATCTGGAACAAGTCCCGCGGCGCGCGTGTTTTTCTCAATGGCGGCTACGTTCCTTGATGTCCTCGACCATCACGGGGGCATCGAAGTAGTAACCCGCGCCCCGTTCTGTCTTGATGTATTTGGGTGAGGACGCGTCTGACTCGAGCTTGCGACGCAGTCTCAGGATCAAAACGTCGATGCTTCTGTCGTATATCTCTTGATCATATATTCGCGAAGCAACAAGCAATTGTTCACGAGATAGGATTTGCTGCGGGGATTTGAGAAAGGCCAACAGCAAATTGAACTCTGCGGACGTGAGTTTTAATTCGTTAGCATCGCCGCCGCGAACTTTCCTATGCTTTGTGTTGACGCGCCACTCATCGAAAGAGAAAATTTTCCCGACTGCATTCGTTTTGCGTTCAGGGCGTTCTCTCAGAGCGACGCGGACGCGCGCGAGAAATTCTCTCATGCCGAATGGCTTCGTGATGTAATCCATAGCACCGAGTTCAAGCCCGACAACCTTGTCTATCTCGTTCATGCGGTCGCCGCTGATAATGATCGTCGGGACCTCTCGTTTGGCGTGCAGCTTTCTAACTAGTTCAAGTCCATCCTCTCGACCAAGATTAAGGTCGACAATTACCAAGTCTGGATCGTTCCTCATCATATGACGCATGAGCTCGACGCCATTTTCAAATGCTTTGATGTCGAACGCGTGTTGAGAAAGATACTCCACCAGCATATTTCTAATCGATGGGTCGTCGTCGACGAGAAGTATGTTCTGCATGCTCACAGTGAACCTCCAAGGGCTGATCTTCAACGAATTACCAATTGGATACGTGCTCAATGGCTTCCCGACAACATACATATCAAGCATGGTATGATGGCAGAAAGTTATACAGCATAATTATAATAAAGATTACAATAAGTTGACCCTGTCCAGGGAGACACGCCACGTCGACATCCTATGTAGCTTAATCGCTAGGGGGCTCTTTTTCGGAGAACCGCGCTAGAGCGCAAACTGGCCACAACTCCGGTCCATCTGCGAACCTATCCTAGGAATGTTGTGGCTTTAAGAAATTTTTTGGCTGCAAAACCTGGTTGGAAAATATTCGCCATCAAACGAGAGAAAAGCCGGGAATTTAAGGTTTTTGTACGTTTTCTCTAACCTCATACTTGACGCGTCAGTACTGGTATAATGCACGTTAGATTTCCAAAAGGTTATAATTATTACATTTGCAATCACTGTAAATGTTGACTTATTTGGCTTATAGATCATCTTAGTGAGGCAAGCATTTGACTTAGAAATTAGAAACTAAAATTATTTATTACTTTAGGGAAAGCGATTATGTTTGGAAAGGATGGTGACAATTCTTATCAAAGATTAAAACGAAACGTATTTTTCATGAATTTTCTATTTTCAACTGTGTTCTCGGCATGCACTTTTGTTGCGAACGCAGCAGTATTTGAACAGAAAATAGATGGAGAGATAGTTGCTATGACTGACGGCGCATCTGCGGATGCGCCGTCAGGAAAAGACAGCTTGGCAGTGGAATCGTCTAGGCGCCAGATATCGTTAACGAGTGTCGTGATGGCCACCGAAGGCAGAGAATACAACTCCAGAACAACACTTAAGGACGATATTACATCAAGTGCACAAGCAAAACCGCGACCAATGACGCGCTCATTGTCGATGGAACAGATTAAATACCACCAACTAGCCGTGGAAGTCGCGGCTGCGAAGTATTCGGGTCAATCCGATGTCGTCCGCCGCCAGATGGACAGACAAACATTCGTCGCGCTTTTTACGGCTATGATACAACGCGAAAGCAATTTCGATCCGCGGGCAATTTCCCGCGCTGGGGCCAAGGGGTTAGGGCAGTTGATGCCTGGAACAGCTAAGGATCTGGGGGTATGCGACGTATTCGTCGCCCGAGACAATCTAGAGGGCGCGGTAAGCTACTTCACTGAGATGTTCGATAGGTTTGGTTCCCCCGAGTTGGCGTTGGCCGCCTACAACGCGGGGCCAGGTGCCGTGATGCAGCATAACGGCGTTCCACCTTATCGCGAAACACAGCAGTATATCGCTGATATTATTCACCACGCGCAACGGTCAACCGAGATTCCGGAACTCCTTGCTGCCATGAATTTCCAACCCGCACCATACCAGACCAGTTTGCAGGATGTTTCGGCAAAAAATACATCGATCCGCCTCCGTAAGCATAAATGCAAAACAGAAGTGTAAAATCTTATGCAAGGATGAATTAAAATGAGAGCTTTCAACAAAGAAAATAGTATAAAAATGTTCTGCTTTATTTTCATAGTTGTTGTTTTTTCACTGGTGACAGTTTCTCTGAGTTTGGCTGGAGAATACGATTGGATTGCCACTTTTATCGATGTAACCGCTAAAGTTATTACAGACCCTTTGGGTATTGCATGTTCAGGATTGGTAGTCTTGGCGTTGGTCGCCTACAACGCAGGGCCAGGTGCTGCAATGTATAACATGGGCGTTCCACCCTATCCCGAAAAACGGCGTTACTTCGGCGATACTATGCACCAGGCACAAAGGTCGACCGCGATTCCGGAATTCGTTGCTGCCATGAATTTCCATCCCGCAACATACAAGGCCACCGGGAAAGATGTTTCGGCCGAAAATCTATCGAGCAACATAAATGATAATAAAAGCGAAACTGAATCATAAAAATTGAAGCAAGGATGAATAAAATGAGTTTTTTTAGTAAAGAGAATAATAGAAAATTATTCAGCTTTATTTTCATGGTTGTTGGTTTGTCACTGGTGACTGTTTCTCCAAGCCTAGCTCAGGAATTCGGCGGGATTACCACCTTTATTGACGGTATCGTTAGAGCACTTACAGGTCCTTTAGGTATTGCTTGTGCGGCGTTGGCAGTCATCGCAATCGGGTTCGTGTTCATGACGGGCAGAATGGATTGGACTTTCGCAATCTCTGTCATCATCGGAATCGCCATCGTATTCGGCGGTGCGAGCTTCGTGTCGGGCCTAACCGCGAACTGAAGATTGGTTCCGGTCGCCAGAGTTTCCGGCCGGGCTTTCTTCTCCCGCATTTAGTTTTCCCGTTTGCGAGAGGATAAAACACTATGAATCATACACCACTCTTCATAGGTCTGACTCGAGAAGTAACCTTTGCAGGTCTGCCGGTCATGTACCTTGTTGTTCTCGTTGGTATGACGATGCTCGGCTTCATCATCACACAATCTTTTGTCTACTTTCTTTCGATGGGAGGCTTTGGCTACGTGGCTTTGCGGGGGCTTGCGGCATACGATCCAAAAATCATCGGGGTATTTATCGCTACTGTTCAACAAACGCGGATGCATCCTGGCGTCTTTAATGGCGAAGGAGTCGTGTATCGTGCTTGAAGCGCCTGCAACTTTCTCGACCAAACGCGTCATGGACCGCCGGGTCAAACGATCCGAGGCCTTAGTTAGCAGCTTACCATATCTCAGCTTGATCAATGATAACACGATCATGCTGCGTAACGGCGAGCTGATGGCGTCATTTATCGTGGACGGCATCAATGCTGATACAGTGGACCATCGGCACACAAATGATCTTAGTCAAGCATTTTCCCGATTCATCGCCCAACAGGGCGGTGACGTCGGATACTACGTGCATCGCATATCAATGGAAACGCAACCTGAGATGAGCGAAGTTCAAGGCCATCCCTTCAATGTGGAAGTCGACAGGCGATGGCGTGAATTTCTACAAAGCGATGGTCTGCGTGACCGCGTGACAATGATTTCGATGGTCATCCGTCCGCCACGAAAGATCACAAAAGTCATGTCGCTGTTCAACGGGAAAGACACCTATAGTCGCGAAGAGGTCGCAATCCGCGCCGCAAGACTGGATCAGATGATCAACACCTTCATGGTTGGAATTAGCGAGGCAAAGCCAACCAGAATGTCGGTAAGTAGCGGGCGATGGTTGGGCCTCCTACGCACTATAGTCGACGGGTCCGTGGGCCGTTTGGTGCCTGGTCCGAAATTTCTGCCTGTCGCAGATCGGCTCGCATCTTGCGAAGTTACATTCAAGGGTAAAGTGTTCCAGATAGAGTCCTTCAATGCGGCATCGAAGCGATACTGCACGATAATATCGGTAAAAGATTACCCCAACGAAACCTATCCGGGCATCTTTGATCGTCTGAATCTGCCTTTCGACACTGTTGTTAGTCAAAGCTTTACTCCAATTGATCCCATCAGCGCTCAAGCAAAAATATCGCGAGTCCGCAAACAAATGCTCGCTGCGGAAGATGCTGCAGTATCCCTAATGGCGCAGCTGGAAGATGCCGAAGATGATGTAGCGTCTGGGCGAGTGGTATTTGGCGAACACCATTGCAGCATTTCGCTGTTTTGTGAGAGTCTGGAAGAGCTTGATCAGTCCATGACCTATATCACCCGCGCCATGCAGGATGCCGGCGCAACTATCGTCCGCGAAGGCTTTTCCGCACGCGCTGTTTACTTCGCGCAACATCCAGGAAATTTCGCGTATAGAACGCGGCCAGCGATGATTTCCTCGGAAAACTTTGCGCAGCTTTGCGCATTGCATGGCCATCCCAAGGGCAATCTTTCAGAGCGCTGTCCATGGGGCGATGCAATTACGATTGTGCCGACAGCGCGTGGCGAGACGTTTCGTTTCAGCTTTCATCTGGCTGGTAAGCGCGATCAGCGCACAGTAGGTCATTCGCTGATACTTGGGCAGACGGGTTCGGGCAAAACTCTTTCGACAGCCTTTTTGATTAGTCAGTCACATCGACTGAATGCTCGCGTCATTATCTTCGATAAAGACAATGGTTTTGAAATGGCTGTCCGGGCGATGGGAGGAAATTACTCCTCTGTGCGAATGGGTGTTGATACAGGCTTCAATCCAATGCGGGCGGAGGCAGATTCGCGCGGTGCAGCATGGCTCGCCGACTGGCTGACAGCACTAGCAGAACATGATGGGGGACGGCTCAATGCAATCCAGATACAGGCGTTAACTGATGCCGTGAATGCAAACACTGGCGCAGATCATCGATTGCAAAACTTTGAGCAGTTCCGTAGCCAGCTCAGAGCGACTGACGATGAGGGTGATCTCTATAACCGCCTCGGTCGCTGGGACGATATGGGTCAGTTTGGGTGGTTGTTTGGTGGAAAGGATGTCGACCCTCTTAGCTTTGGCAGCGACATAACGGCATTCGATCTCACCGAAATCTTCGACAACGACATTTTGCGTACAGCTTGGCTAAGTTACGTGTTTCGGCGGATCGAACGGCTCGTTGAGGATGAAACGCCTACGCTTCTAATCATGGATGAAGCATGGAAGCTGCTCGACGATCCCTATTTTGAGGCACGTCTCAAAGACTGGATGTTGACGATGCGAAAGAAAAACGTGGCCGTCGTGCTCCTCACGCAACGCGTTTCACATATCAAGAACAGCCGGGCTGGGGATGCAATCCTCGAAAGCGCCGTGACACGAATGGTCTACCCGAGTTCCTACAATACAGATAAAGAACTGGAACCACTCAATCTGACGCCCACTGAAGTGGCTTTTCTCCAGACAAGTAACATCGACAATCACCTGGTGCTATTTAAGTCAGGGCGAGACAGCGTGGTCTTAGACTTCGATTTGTCGGGTATCGGTAAATGCTTGGAAATACTTGGAGGCGGACGCGGAGATAGAGCTCCCGCGGGGTGGCGAGACCGACCGAATTTTCAAATGGAGTTATTGGAATGAAGCCTGGTGTTTTGATTTTTCTCATTGCGATGACCGTGATCAGTGCGTGTCAGTCAGTCCCCAAAGAGCGCAAGAACAACTGCGCGTGCCTCTGGGAAGTGCCCACTGGCTTGGATAACCCAACAATTGGAGTAATCACATGAATAAAACCTTGAAGATATTGTTTATGGCAACCACGCTGTCGCTGCCAATGTCTTTCGCATTCAGTCAGGGCCTGTCGCAGCAAATCCCTGAGCCCACAATAGGCACCGTTCCGAGTGGTCCTTCTGATGCGCAGAGCACGCATGACGAAGTCAGTATCGAGCAATTGCTGAAGCTGGTCGACCTGACCCGAACCGTTGGTGGGAGTCTCTCCGATTTGTATCAAAAAGTTGTCAATCAAACGACAGCATTGGAAAAGATCCAAAATGCTCAGTTGGGAAGGAAGGATGTGCCACTACATGATAGCGAGGACGAACTACGAGCACGCGGTGGCGGTCCAGGGCTACGAGAGATGGCGCAAGGCGCACTCGACGGAAACCTCGTCGCGCCCGACGGCGTTAAGCAAGCACTTGATAATTTTCGCCCAGATTTCGATCTCGACAAAGCATTTGCATTGAAAGACGACAAGTCACGGAGTCTCGCGTTTGCCGCTCAGACCACAGCTCAAGGCGCCATAGCATCCGCAACAGCCGAGGAAAGTTACAAGCGAGCCAACTCTAGCATGGCGCGTCTTGAGAATTACATTCTAGCCTTGCAAGACAGCAATGATCTGAAAACGAGCGTTGATCTTAACACTCGCGTTATGATCGAGGTGGCACAGCAGATCAACGAGAGCTTGAGAACTGACGCAGCAATTGCATCCGTAGCGGGCGCATATTTGATGACGTTGGGGGGCGAGGCGGGCCAAGAGGGGATCCTCGAAGGCCTCAAGAACTTTAATAGGTAGTTGTCATGGGTCTCATTTCGGAACTGGCCACTACTATCAACGATTCTATGATAGTTTATATTCAAACTGTCTTTACAGCTGCCACATCACCTCTCTTGGATTTGCTTCGATCCGTGGGAATAGTTGGTCTTTTATATATCGGCTTGAACCATATACTGCAGTTTCAAACTATAAGTTTATCGACTTATTTATTTTGGGTTCTACGTTACCTGATGATTGTCGCGTTCTTGACGATATGGGCTAACTTCAAAGGGGTTTATGATGTCTTTGTAGGTATTCCTGACGGTTATTCGGCGATACTAATATCGGCAATACGCGAAACGATGCCAATCACAGTGGACGGCGGATATCTAATTGATCCATCCGTCATAAAAGATACCTATACCGGAATGGACGAATTCGGCAATGCAATCGTCAACATCGCCTACGAGTTCCTACGCGATCTTTCTCTATTCAATATTGGGAAATCCATTCGGAACATTTTTCTCGGTATATTGATCCTGATAATCGGCGGTGGATTCATAGCGGCCTGCGCGATCACAGTTATCGTCGCGAAGGTCGGATTTGCTGTCGCGGTCAGTTTGGCTCCGCTCGCTATCGTCATGCTCATGTTAGAGCAGACACGTTCGTATTTCCAAAGCTGGATGCAGTTAGCTGTCAGCTTCCTTGTTTTGCCACTTCTTACATCTGCTTTGATGTCGATCATCCTCTACCTTGCCAGCCAGGTCCTTATCAATGTTGATGCGGAGAACACGCATCAGATAAAGTATTTTGGGTTCATTCTGATCATGCTGTCTGCGCTGTACTTGTTGTTCAAGTTGCCCATGATGGCAGGAACATTAGCTTCGACCAGTGTCGCGGCCGCCGGTGCCAGCACCTTAAAAGCGGGAGCCATGATGGCGGGAGGCCTGGGCATGAGTATGGCTGCCGGCAGCTATGGGTTGGCAAAGTCCGGAACGAAGAAACTGTACGGTGCGGCTCAACGCGTCCGTGACGCCGTTGATGTGGGGCGCACTGCTCGCAAGGGCGGCGCATCAAAGTCGCGTACGGCATGGGCCATGTTGAATGGCATGCGCCAGAGTGCCGTCGCACGTCAAGATCGACGGGACCGTCGGCTTGCGGGCCGGCTTGGAGACGGTAACCAGTCGCCGCGGAGGACGCGTGCAGAGCGCGGCGGAGGTGAAGCTGGCTCAAACGGTACGTCTAGCGGGGGCGAAAAGCGGTCAACCGGGTCGCAGAGCACCGATGCGTGGGAGAATAGCCCTGATAGAAAGCGGGGAACATCGTCGTCATCCACGTCCGACTCCTCCTCGAGTTCATCGCAGTCGTCAGCCTCTTCATCGAATTCGGATAAGGGTCAGTCATCTAGCAATCAGGCTCGTTCAGAACGACGTTCAAGTAAGAGTCCAAATACCAGCGCAAGCAAGGGAAATCACTCCACATCTGCTGCAGACGGCCCTGACGGACAAGGTCAGTCTTCCCGATCCAGTGCAGGAGAGCGTAAGCGAGAATCAGGATCGCCCCGTGACCGAGCAACGTCAACGGGTGCAAGCCCCGTTTCAAGTAACCGAAATCAAAGTTCAGCTCAAAGAACGGACAGCTACCAACCGCCGTCTTCGACAAAGCAGCGTTCCGAAGAAAGTCGTCGTCATGAAAAAAGCGAGACCAAAAACGGAGACGATGAAAAATGAACTTCGTATCGAAAATTAGGCTACCGGACATGTTTAATTTAAAATTCAAAAGAATCATGGAGACATCGAACCTTTCCTCCGGCGATCACGATGTTCAACATGCTTTCGAAGACGAATTGTTTTTTTCGCTTCGCGCACAACGCAACAATTGGGCCAAAATTTCAATCGGATCAATGCTTCTCGCCTTGCTTTCTATATGTTGCGTTCTGGTCATGCTGCCGTTCAGTGAGACGAAGCCTTACGTAATCATGGTCGATAAAACGACCGGCGAAGCGGAAAAGATTGTGCAAGTTCGCCCTGCATCGCTGGAACAGCAGGACGCGGTGCAGCAAGCTGAACTAGTGTCATACGTTGTTGATCGGGAAGTCTTTGATCCTGCTGACAACCGGGTTCGAATTCTTGACGTCATGGCACGTTCAAAAGGGAACGCTGCGGAAACTTTGGCACAGCTTTGGACTTCCGCATCGCCCCAGTATCCCCCGACAGTCTATGGGGATGATGTTCGAGTTCGCGTGGTGGTGAAATCCATCTCCATAAGCCCTTCCGCAAATCGACATGCCCCGGATCTCGCTAGAGTACGCATCACGAAAATCAGAGAAGAGAAAGGACGTGACACCGTAGAACGCCATTTTGTGGCAACGGTCGGTTTCACCTTCGCCCCTAAAGAAAATGAAAAGCTGGAGGCAGTTTGGAAGAACCCACTCGGTTTCTCAGTGGTGTCTTACAGAATGGACGCTGAAACGGGGAACCTCTGAATATTCTATTGGATTGGATTGGATAAAATGAATTTTAAATTTCTTTCTGTCTTTTTTTTACTTTTTCTGACTGCCAGCCCGGCGCTTGCCAAGCCGGCAATCCATATGAAACCGGACGGGCGTATCAAATATTATGCTTATAACGAAGATGCTGTTTACCGGTTGGATGTGCCATTGAAATCGGTCACCGCTTTGCAGTTTTCTTCAATGGAGGAAGTTCAGTCAATCATTATTGGTGATAGCGCGTCGTGGGAGATCGTGAAATTGAAATCAGGGAGTGTGGTGAGCGTGAAGCCTATCGGGCAGAACGCCGACACAAACATGACGATTTACACTGATCGTCACGTTTATTCCTTCGAGCTCCATTCAAGGCCAGAAGAGAAAAATAGTGTTTCCGGCGTTTTTCGCTCCGTCTTCACTTATCCAGGCGATGCAAAGCCTAAGTCTGTAGAGCACGAGCTAAAGATAACCAATAGGCGCTATCTGGTGTCCGGAGACGCTCCTTTCAAACCCGTGGAAGTGCATGACAATGGTCTTCAGACAACATTCGTTCTTCAGAAAGGCGCACCACGTCCGGCAGTTTTCAAGGTTGGTCCGAAGAAAACCGAAGAACTTATTAACTCACGTACCCGAGGTGACGCCATTGTTGTCGATGGGAAAAGCGAATTCTGGGTTCTGCGTATTGGTGATCAATTCGTCTGTATCGGACGCGACCGCGCAGTGACCAGTTCCGGCAATCTCGTCTTGGCGGGGAGATAATTTCATGGAAAAGAAGCAGATCATCTCGGACCTGAATAAAGAGCGGCTCCAGAACGTGGATGCCGAAGCTAATTCGGACCCGGATTCTGAGATTCGCGAAGAACTCGTGAACTCACGTCGCGCCCGGCAACATTCTGGCAGGTCCGGTGGAGCTAAAAACTCCCGTATCGTTACTGCTGCGGTCCTGCTCGGAACAAGCGTTGTTTTGATTGCAATTTTTATTGGACCACAGAAGCTCTTCAACTCAATGTTTGGAAAAGGGATTGAAACGCAACGAACTTCAAATGTGGATCTGAAGGTGGGTCAACGTCGTGATGACCAAGTCAGCCTCGACTTTTCCGTTCCCGCCAAAGCAATGCCAGAAGTTAAACAAGTCGATCCCAACGCTGAGTTGAACGAACGCTTCAAGGCACTGCAAGCCGAGATGGAGGCCATTCAGCGAAATAGACAACCATCCCTGTCGAATTCTGACATCCAGCGAATGATGAGCAAGTATAATGATGAACTCACCCGCAAGTTCGACGAGCAACGAGCCCAACTCCAAGAAGAAAACAGGCAATTACGGGAGGAGGCTTCCAAGTCTGCTGAAGCCCGAAAACGAGCGGAAGAAGCTGCAAAAGCAGCGGCTTTAGAGCAGAGAGAACGAGAAGCACTTGAAAAGACCAAGCGAGAATCAAATGCCGTGGTCGTTGATCAGGGCGGAGCGCCTGGTGCTGCATTTGCCAGCAGTGGTGGGGGAGAGAGTAACCGCGACGAGATGAGCAGAGACTCGCAGTTTCTCCAGACTGCAGCTACAACGTCTTATACGACAGCTGCTTCGCGACACCTTCCAGATACGTCCCGTACAGTTGTTCAAGGAACGATAATCTCTGCCGTCCTGGAAACAGCTATCGACACGCAGTTGCCTGGAAGCTTGCGTGCACAGATTACTGAACCGGTATTTTCTTTCGATGGGTCTCGAATATTGATGCCGCAAGGGACGATCGTGGTGGGCCAATTTAACAATGAGGTAAATCTGGAGCAAAGGCGCGTCCAAATTGCTTGGAACCGGGCGATCACGCCTGACGGAAAGTCGATTGATCTCGGATCCATAGGGACTGACAAGCTTGGACGATCGGGAACACTTGGAAATGTTGATAACCGCTATGCTAGAAAATTCAGCGCGGCGGTCCTGATCAGCAGCATATCTGCTATTCCAGCTGCTATTTCAACACAGGTGGAGCGGCGGAAAGAGCCAAGTGAGAATTCAACGATAATAAATGTCGGTTCTGGTAACAGTCGTGGAGGTGGGGACGATATCGGCAGTACGATTAGCAAATCGCTGGGAGACCAAGCAAAGGGAGCCCTTGAACAATACATGAACCTTCCTCCAATCATTCGAGTGCCTCAAGGGGAAGAGGTTCGAATCTTCGTCAATCGCGATTTGGTGTTCCGATGAGTGATGCCCAGTCCCTACGTGAGATTTCTTATGTTGAGCAGTATTTGAGCCCACTTCGAGAATATCTTGTCAATGACGCAGTAAACGAACTTGTCATCAATCCAAACGGCTCCATCTTCATCGAGGTTTCAGGTGGTGATCGGATGACCGAGATAGACGTCACTTTGCCTCCCCAAGCCATCAAACGTCTCGGTGCACAATTGGCCGGGGAAACGCGAAATACCCTTGGTGCGCTCAGCCCCATTGTTTCGGGGCGAGTCATGGTGTGGGGGAACCCCCAACGCGTACAAATCGTCGTTGAGCCAGCTGTGGAGCATGGAGTCTCGCTTTCGATCCGTAAATATATGACCAAAGCGCTAGCTAGCACCGAGATCGGGTTCGTTGATGGGAAACAAATTCGTGTCGATGACGAAAGACGCCAGCGGCAAGAAGCAATAGCCGAGATGGCTCGGTTAGGTGATCTTCAGGGGCTTTTTCGTAATGCCATTGAGCAGCATTTTAATATTCTGATCTCGGGAGGAACCTCCTCTGGCAAAACTACTGTGGCAAGATCACTTATTGAAATGATGCTGCCACATGAGCGGCTCATAACAATCGAAGATGCACAAGAGCTCTTCCCGCCACACCGAAATCAGGTCGGGCTGGTTACAGAGCGCAAGGAGAAGTCCGCGCGTTCGCCATCAAAGCTTCTGGAGAGCTGTCTACGTATGCGCCCGGATCGTATCATTCTTGGTGAGATACGCGGTGTTGAAGCCTACGATTTTTTAGAGGCCATCAATACCGGCCATCCTGGTGCGGTTACAACTATTCATGCTGACAGCCCCGCTTTGGCATTCGATCGCCTTGCCTTGATGGTCATGCGTTCGGGAATAAAAATGTCTCATGGTGAGGTGATTGCCTACGCAAAGCGTACGATTGACTTGGTCATTCAGGTTGGTAGGCGAGACGGTAAGCGAGGCGTACTCGAGGTTTACCTTCCGTCTACGGATGAAGACAAAAACGCTTAGAAATTTTAATATATTACAAATGAAACTCATCCTTGGAAAATAATAGTTGTTAATAAAAACAATATGACGATGATATATATCGTGAAATTGAATCAAAGCTAAAGAGAAAATCTATGGCAAAATTGGATATAATTGACCGAGACGATAAGTATTCTTTATCGTCAAGGAGAAAAGAAGATATTACCTCCAGAAATGATAACTCGTATACCAAGAATATAAGTAAAGAGGAAAGTTATCGTATTCAAGTGTTGCGAGCCCGTTTGGCGTACGAGGCGCTGGTGAATGCAAAATTGAAAGGCGAAGGATAGTCAAATGTCTGAAGAAGAAAATAAAGAAATGTTGGATGCCGGAGATTTGTCAGAAGACGAAGCGATGGCACGCGCCCTTCAGAAGGTGATGAGACTAGAAAGACGCGCTCAAGTTTCTGGGGATCTCAAACTCAAAGATACGAAGCGAATGCTGTTTGGCTACCCGCAAAACAATCCCAAACAGTATCTGAGGTTGAATGACTATGAGAAGGCGGCGAATTTAAAAGTAACGTTAGACGAAATAAAGAAACACGCAATCATCGTAAAGGTGGATGACCGGCCAGGAGGACGTTATGTGCCAGCATTCGATACGCAACGGTATGCGGTAGTCAAGGATAGGAACGGTAATATAGTTCCCGAACCTAAGTGGAACGCCTCGAAGGACGAAAAGGACCGCCATCAAAAGAAGAAATTCAAGTCGGATGCAGATTTGCGGCGCGAAATAGGTTTGCCTCAGGAAAAAGAAATGAAGCTCGAAAAAAAGCTAAATCCCGAGGAAAAGGGTTTCAGAGGTAAGGATGGGAAGTGGTACCCGAAGTACAAGCTTAGCGATCATCAAATGTTTTATGAGGACAAAGGAAGGAATCTCCGGCGCGAATACAGCTATAAAAATGAGCATAAAATAGCATCCGGGGAATGGGGTGCTGAAGTCTGGGCGCAGCGCAAAGATGGTTCAACGCAAGCCTATAGCTTTAAAGCAAACGATGATATCGACTCCCACAAGAAAGTCCTTAAGCACTTTGAGAAGCCAAATACCCAGATTGAAGAGGTCTATTACAAGTCATATCAAGGAAATTCCTTCATGTCCAAAACAGAAATGGATATGAAGCATATCTCACCGCAAGCGTTTATCAATGAATATACTAACAAACATCCTGGGCCGGAGGTGGCACTTAAGATTTCAAATGAGATGTTTGATGCTAAAGCAATTAATAGTGCTCCTCAGGGTGCCGTGCTGCAAGATTTTCTTCATGGACGGAAGCAGTTTGATGGAATTGAGGTGATGGTTAAGGGACGGGATGGTCAGATGCAGCATGCGCAGTATGTTGAAGCTGACGACCCCAAGCACTTCAAAAAAACTATGGAGAAACACGAGATAGATCCTAATACTTTTGCGCAAATGAACGGTAGGCCAAACGTCGACGTTCGTACCAAAACGCTCGAAAACGGGAAGGAGGTGCCTCTAGGTAGCAGTGCAGTGAAAGTCAGAGCTGAAAAAACCAATTCAGTTGACGATAGCAAAGCTGCAATTTGGTATTTCGATAAAGACCAGCAAACCTGGCGAGGTGTATCTACTACCGACACTGAAAGATTGAAAGAGCTCAGAAGCTTGCTCAAGGATGGTAGCGTCACGAAAGCTGACCTCCTGGTTGGGCGACAGGAGAAGAAGGGAAATCTAGATAAGGATGGTCGAGAAAATGGCCCCTTAAATGGGCATCTCAAGGCATTTAATGCTATCTCCGACGAAAAACTGCCCGCACAAGCCAAGCAGGTAATGGACATGATGCACGGGCGCAAAAGAATACCGGAAGAGGTGCAAC
Organism: Brucella sp. NBRC 12950; assembly: GCF_030268145.1. NCBI lineage: Bacteria > Pseudomonadati > Pseudomonadota > Alphaproteobacteria > Hyphomicrobiales > Brucellaceae > Brucella > Brucella sp. NBRC 12950. Next base: position 94,590 of record NZ_BSQC01000009.1, on the reverse strand, counting down.
AGACACACTCAAACGAAAACGAGGAAGGAACAATTGAACGCAAAGATGTGCGCTCGAACGCCGAAAGAGCCTATGCAAGTCCTGAAGCGTCGCCCGATAGAGAAACATTCGAACCTACATATGAACATCGAGATCGTAGTGCAGGGGTAGCACGCTAATATTTTGCTAATTAATTAAATCTTTTCGGTAGGAGAATTATTTTGAAGTATATTTATTTTGTTCCACTGTTCCTTTTGGCGAGCACATCGATTTCCAGTGCGGCGGATATTCCACAACCCCTCGAGCCTGTTCTGCCACCTTCAGTTTTTTCGGACGCGCCGCTATATTGGAAGGGGCCATACATTGGAGTTCTCGCAGGGTATGGCATCGCAAAAGGAGAGTTCGAGTTTTGCTGTTACAATTACACAGATAACTTTCCAGGTGGTCGCATTGGTGTTTTTGCCGGGTACAATTGGCAGTTAAATAATGGTGTCGTTGCGGGCATCGAAGCCGATATGGCACGCGAGTTCAACGGAATGACCGCGACAGCTTCCGAAGTTGGGACCGAATGGTCTAAGTCCATTCGCGTACGTGTCGGTAAAGAGCAAGGCAACGCTCTGGTATTCGTTGCCGCCGGTTGGACGCAGACCGACATCTATGAACGCGACTTTAATCAGGATAGGAAAGCAAGCGGATGGACAGTCGGCGCGGGTGTCGACTGGGCGGTCTCGCAACATATGTTTATTCGTACCGAATATCGCTACAACAATTTCGATCCTGTAGAACTGGCAGGTATCGAAACGGATCTTAGTCAGAGTGTGGTCAATATTGGCTTAGGTTTCCGGTTCTAAAGATTGATTGACAGCTTGGAACAAACAAAGTCGCCACAAATAAATGAATATGGGAGAATTTCAGAGAACTATTTCTTTTTCTCCGGATGACTAACTGGAAGATGCCACTCTCTGTTTCATAGAAATTTTAGGAGTTAGTGCACGCGGGCCGGTCGGCAATTATAACGAAGCCAGTTCAATAGAACTTGCTTCGTTTCTATATCTGGATAAACGAAATCGAGCGGCTCGCGCAGGAGCAACTCTTGGGCCGCCCTCCTTAATGCTTTGTGTCAAGCCTGCCTTCGACTCCCTAGAGATGCGGTACGAATTCCAGCGCTTGTGTCGCCCGTTCGCCGTCCTCCTTGCCTGAGAAAAGCGGTGTATGGGCGAGACAATCAACCAGGCCAACGGGCGTGGTTAATGCGCGCCAACCGTCCGTGGCACATGACCATCCGCATTCATCTCCGAAAGGCCGGTGGTTCTATCTGGGCCCGGTTTGCATGTCTGTTTTTGCAACATCTGTTCCGCCATTTCGAGGCCAAAGATAAGTGATATTATCAGCGTGTTTGAAATGCGGATTCTGATAGTAGATTGGAACGAAATCAACGTATTTTTGAACGACAGCGGCGGCAGGTGTGAAGACGGCATTTGCTGCCGGTAGAGAATTCTCAGGAAACGCCGCAGCCACAGTTCGCGACGAGAGCACAGTTCCGGCAGGCGTATCGAGCCCCATTCCCAAGTCCCTCTGCCTTTCCGTTGATATGACTTTGATCGCTGATGATCTCCTCAATGGAGTGCGTCTGCCTACTACAGGATGGGCATGTTTTTAGATCGTCGCCGATATCATAGTTACCGTGATCGTTTGGTTTTGGCAGTCTCGCTTCGAATTTTCAAAGCGGGGCGACACTCGATAGTTCATCATAGGTGTCACGTAGGATATGCCGGTAGCGGACGATTTGGCACGCAGTTACTCCACTATAAGCACCTTTGAGTTCGTCACTCGTAAATTTTGACCGGGTAAACACGCTCGCCGTGTTGACGGCACGCCTCATATCGCTCGCACCAGCTTTGAAGTGCTAAAAGTATAGGCTCGAGCGTCCGTCCAAGCGGTGTTATCCCGTACTCTGGTCCGTAGTGCCCGTCACATTCAGCTAGCCGCTCTACAAGACCAGCCCGTTCCACCTCTTCGAGCTGGCGATATAGAACTGATCGATCCGCGTTAGGTATGTCGGTATGAAGTTGATCCATTTTCATCGGGCCAACCAAAAGGTTCGACAGAATAACATACGTCCATTCACCAGATAGAACGTTCATTGACGATGAGAAGACTTCTAATACGGGCTCGTTACTTGATAACATATCGAAACATGCCATTGAAAAACTCCAAAAAATTCTTTGTGAGAATAATAGAAGTTTATGATTTTTCTACCGTTGTTTTGGTTACAGCCCGCTGATTGAGGTTTCATATGAAACTTGAATACTTGCATCGAGGTCTTGTCGATAGAGCAACAGTGCGGTTGTCAAATATAACGGGAGAATTCTTGGATTACTACTGTTTATATTGTAGAATTTGTGACGCCATTGTGCTGCGTACACCCGCGTGAACACTGCTTCTATGCCATCTACTGTGCCAGATGAGAGACGTCTGATAAGATGGTAAATCCGGTCCCCTCTTGGGTACGAACGTTTCGAGCCCAAAACGCGAGGCGAGAAACATCGCGGACGGCACAGGGAGGACGAGAATAGCGTCGGTGTCGAGAATCAGACGTGCTGCAGTGTGTATGTCTTGGACGGTGAAAGTTTCGCGTCCTTTAGGACGTAGAGCTTCGAGACCATCGTAAACCTCGCCGAAGCCGCTGTTGTATGTCGAACCAATTCGCAGCGACAGAAAGCGCCCCAATTCTTGGTAGGGGATATCACCTTTCGTCGCGACATGCCCTTTTTTGGCGAGGCACAATGAAGGAATTGGCGGCAATGCGCGGCAGAAAAAGCCGGGCGGCGTGTCATCTGCGGTGCCAACCGCTAAGTCTACTCCACCTTCTTCCATCTGATTTAGAACATTGGTGAGCTTCATTGTTGGCAAAAAGAGCGTACTCGGCGAAATTTGTCGAAAATAATTCGTAAGTTTGGGAGCTAGAAAGAACGCAATATGGTCGGGCAATGCAACGGTGAAGCGCTCAGGCTCAAGAACGCGTCTGCTAAAAACCCTTTCAACGCTTCCAATTGCCAACTCGACCTTAGAAGACAGATTCTCTGCGAGGGGCGTTAGCTCAAACGAACGGTTGGAGCGGACGAGCAACTCGTCCGCGAACAACTCACGGAGGCGAGTTAACGCTCTACTGGCGGCTGGCTGACTAATATTTAGCTCATTGCCTGCATGTGTAATATTCCGACAGCGTAACAGTGATTCCAAAACGACGAGCAGATTTAGGTCGACTCCACTCAAATTCCAACCTTCTAAACCTTCATCCGCACCGGATATAAATTTCACGACCATATATTATTGGCTCCGGCCGCTACGCAAAACGATCCATGTGATATTGGATTACTGACTACACTGTTGTGAGGCCAGTTCCAGGGATTAACTTAGCAAGTTAAAGCGCATGATCAAATTTTTAAATACGCAATTCGTAATTTTCAACCATCTCTATAACATTTTAACTAGCAGCTGATCCGCCCTCAACGCTTGAAGCACTATTTGCTGGATATTCGAGATCATTCGGAGCCGAAGACTCGCATTCGAACCGGTTGCCCAGGCAATGGAGATTTTATGTGGCGTTATTTCTACAGGGGGAACAAATGCTACAAAATTCTGTGTCCGGCTCAACCATCCCGCGATTGAACGCGGCACGGTCAGTTTCAGCTCTCGTTCAGAAACGAGAAGCGCAGCAGCTAGGATGTCCGGCATTTCCAGGATGTTAGATTTGCGCACACCATTCCGTTGTAGTGATTCATGAACCTGGGGAAACATGTGATTGCCGTTCTCCACGACAACAACATGCCGAGCCCCCAAAAATTCTTCATTCGTTGCTGGACGCTGCGTGATCTCCGAAGAGACTAATGTAACGAAGCTTTCTTTGAAGAAGAACTCAGACTCTATTCCCTCGACCATGTCGTCATGGAATATTCCCAAGGTCAAATCAGCGGTACGCATCCGTAGCTGTGCATAAGCTTCGTTTTCCGATTTATGACTGCCAAGGGTTACCGTCTCATTATCTTTTGCGGTGGAATTGAACAAGTAAGGCAGCACGATCGGCATAAGTTCACTGCTGACGCTCACCCGCATCTCGGCCTCACCCGTACGAGAAGTGATGACATCGCGAATGTGCCTCATTGCTGCGGGAACGGTTTGCTGGAGATATTCCCCGCGCGCTGTTAATTTCATACCCGTCGAGCTGCGAACGAGAATATCGTCACCTAAAACGTCTCTTAGCCGTGCCAAAGCGCGACTGACAGCTGGTTGGGTTTGGCCCAGACGATGAGCGGCATGCGTCACGTTTCGACATACAAGAAGCGCCTCGAGTGCTACCAAAAGATTCAGATCAATACCGGAAAGTTCCGATGCGCCACTGCGATTATTATCGTTTCGCAGCAAATCATTGTTCTTAACAGATGAATTGTTCTCCTCAGTGCTGCAATCAAAGCTCATACACTAGCTCTCCTCTTCTTTGACTGGATTTTTATTATTAATATTTTCCTTAACGAGGCGAGTATATTTCCCATTCGCTTGAATAAACAATTGTAACCAAACGAAAAAATCGTTAATTGTTGATTATTCAGGCGCAATTACAACTTCGCCTGTTGCTCTACCAATGCAAGTCAATATAAGTCCTTCAGACACATCTTCCGGCGACAGAACATGACCTTCTGCCATCTCAACCTTCCCTGATATTTTCCTCATTTTGCAAGCGCCACAGACGCCTGAACGACACGAGTGCTCGAGTTGGACACCGCAAGACTCAGCTGCCTCAAGAATAGATTGGTCATGCTCGACTATGAAACTCTCGCCGCCCTTGATTTTGACGCGTGATTGTCCACCCCTCGATAGGACTCCTTGCTTTTGCGCAGAGGCAGGCGGGGTGGCGACCGCACTGCCGCCGGCCGAACTTGACGTCGATGCTTTCAACCCAAGACCTGACGCTGGGGTTTGAACCTTCGGAATACTCGGTAACGCATCACAGACTGAAGGCTTCGCGGAACCAGCAGCGCTCACAGGATTGACGGCCGCGGGCAGAGCAGGGCCTGCTCCACCAAAGCTCTCATGGTGAAAGTGCTCCATTGGGAACTTGAGCGATGCGAAAAGGTTCTTGGCAGCCTGCATATATCCTGGCGGGCCACAGACGAATATCTCACGCTCAATGAAGTCGGGCGCATAACTTCGCATGAGTTCTTCGTTGAACGTACCTATCGGACCATGCCAAGGCTGCCCCGGATGCAAGCTGGAGGGCACGATTGCCAACCTCATTCGTGACCCAAACCGCGTGCTAAGGTATAAGAGTTCCTGATGGAAGATGATGTCGTTAGGGGTGCGTACGTTATTAATGAAAACGACGTCGGTTTTTTTCGATGTGTCGGCTAGCCATCTCAACATCGACATACAAGGTGTTATACCACTACCAGCTGCGAGAAATAGTATCTTTTCAGAAGGATGATTGGCGCAAGTGAATTTACCCGTCGGGCCGTTAACAATGCACTCGAACCCTTCAGTCATATTTTCATAGAGCCAGTTCGACATCCACCCCATCGGTACTTTCTTCACCGTAATCGAGAGTACGTTTGGTCGCGATGGTGATGATGAAATAGTGTAGCTGCGTCTCAACGTCTGACCAGGTAAGGGCACCTCGATTGTAACGAACTGGCCAGGCTTGTAGTCAAACAAGACCTGTTGTTCGGCAACGAAATTGTATGTCTTCGTGTCGTGTGTTTCAGCAATAACATCGACGCATCGAACTTTCGTCTTGCCTGGCGTCCAAGACCTGATGTCCCCCCGCGGCTCAGCCGCCAACGAAACGGGGGTCGGTATTTCAAGTGGCGTCTGTACTGTCCCCGAACCCGCCATTTCTATAAGATCCATTGCGGGTGCCGTCCGCACGGCGTCTAGGATGCTGGCAATATCTTGTCGGGCGAGTGACTTGGCCGCAGGTTCATTGCGCATGAACCTTACACCATAGATAGTACTCTCGAAGTGTTCGAGCAATTTGCTTAAATCTGATCTTAGGTTTTTGCTGCGGTCTTCTCCCAATTGCGGGACAACTTTATAAACGAGCTGTGCGATAATATCCGGGCTGGTCAGCATCTTTCCGTCTTCGTAACTTTCCCAATAATTACGATAATTTTCCCGAAGTTCGTTTGCGCCTGCTCGCAAATCTTCATTCTCGATCCAGTTTGTATCTTTCAGCAGATTTTGAAACCGCCTTACTTCTTGGGGGGTAATGGATTTATCCGCGTCGGCGATATGTACAAACATCGAAAATATAATCTGCGCGATCAGAAAAAGTGGATCATTATCTATGGAAGTAATTGTGTTCATATTATTTCCTGGATTCTTCAAATATTGATATATTACTACAGCTATCGCTTATTCAATACAGTGCTCTTTTGAAATCGATATTTCTTCTTTTTGAGGTTTTGTTTCGCTAAGTTGATCCGCTGCTACTGCCAGAACAATTGCAGATCGACTGTCCACTTCCACGGACAGCGGAGCGCACTCCGAAAATGCGAAGCAATCACCACCACCGAAAATCCTCCCACTTTGTTGGGACGCAGTGTCAGTCGAGTCCGATACTCGAATGGTGCCGTCGTAAATGAGCAGAGTGTCTAAGGTCGAACCATCTTTGACTAGTCGCTCGTTCTTTATACGGCGCATAGCAAATGTTCGCAAAGCCAAGTCTGCTAACACAGCGATCGGATAGTGTGAAAATTCTTCTTTCAAAGCAATCAGACCCAAACGGACAACAGGATTATTATTTATAACTTCGACTGCTTTCGGATTACACTCCCAGTCAACTTGGATCCTAGATGACATTTTGGAAGTCGAGCCAAAACAAACGACACTCTTCTTCTGAATAGGTATCGCCTCATCTTGAATCCTTTTTGAACCAAGAAAAAGAGGCTTTTCGTCTAATCTAACGAGAACAAAGCCCAGTTCCTCCGCACGCAAGGCGACATGATACTGGGCCACGCCGGTATTGGTCAGAACAATATCATTGCCTGGTGCGCTACCTATAGTGAAATAGTTTTTTACAGTCTCAGACTTGAAAGCGGGAGCGGCACCGTCTTTCGCGGCGATAGTAACTGACGCTGAGTACAATATGTCAGCGTCGATCACCTGGCCAATTGCAACATTCTCAGCAGTCAAGCGCAACATGGGGTGGAGTGATGAACTGCTACTCGATAGGATATCGCGTGCAGCAGATTTCGATATATCGACGTCAATATATTGGAACAGGGTCAATCCAATTGCTTTTCCTATGTCATCTTCCAGACCGAGGATTGTCGCAACGACAGAGTCAAGGTTCAAACTTTCCAGTATAGCGCGCCGGCGATTGTATCTCTGCGTCGGAAGCGTTTTCGATCCGCTGCTGTCAAATTCATAACGCCCATCAAGTAAGCCTAGAATTTCCGGCGAGAGTACGTCCTTCCAAGTCACTTCTACGTCCGTGGTCGGACTCATATTCAGGTATTTCGAGATATTGGTACTCGTTAGAGAAGCCAGGTCGGCGGCTTTTTCTGCAGCATCAGATCGCGCTTGGATTGAGATTAGCTGGTTTAGAACGGACAAGCACGACTCGTCCTTCAGCTCGTCAAGAGTACGCAGGAATATGCTCAACAAACTGTTGCCTATGCGGTCTGTAATTTCACCGCCTTCAAGGCAGTATTGCAACGCTGTAAACCGCACAAGTTCATCGAGGCCCTGTTCGACGGTATAATCGTTTGGGTCGTAGCCGGAGATTTCAGCTAGTGCGGCAGCGTGGTCGGTATCGCTGATCTGTAAGCTACGACGAAGAATTTCGATCGAAGATAGTATACTCTCGTCTTGCAGAACCTCAGCCACATTGGCTCCCGCGGCGAGCTTTGCGGAAATGATGGTCTCCAAAAAGCTCTTGTACTGCGCAATACCCATTGCCTTTTCTTCTGCGGAAAGACTTGCGGAGCCGGTCTCCCGGCTTTGCAAGAAACCCATTTGTTCAAGCAAATCATTGTGCTCTTCTTCGGAGATGCCCATTTCATTGCGCAGGTCCTCCAACAGCTGAACCACGGTGTTGTTTGACGTAGTGCCTTTCGTGACTTCTTCGTTCAAAACCTTTTGATAGGCCGCGATCTTTTGTTGTCTCGTAAAACTGGGTAAAATTTTTGCGAGAAGATTGACTTCAGTCCGATTAATGCGGCTGAGCTTCTTCATATCGAAAATTTCGCCTAAATCGGTGGCGTGCTTCTTCAGCTCTCTCAATAGGCTCACCACCAAGCCCTCTTTTTGATACCGACTTGGAGACTTGTGCAGCGTGAGCCACAGCCAGGTAGTCGTTAGACTCCAAATGACAATGTCCACGAATGTGATGCTGGTATGAGGTAGCAGAAGGATATTTGGACGCCCACCGAAGATATAAAACGCATTGATGGAAAGCCAAGCTGATACTGTTAGACAGTGGTGCACCAAGACTTCACTCGGCAAAGCGCTTCTACGTCTGGCGCGGCGATAAAGGAATTCGAAAGTACGTCCTATCGTCAACGAGGCAGCACACGCTGCGCTCAGGACAAGTGGCACAGCAAGAACCTTGGGAATAAAGATCTTCTCTCCGAATATGTATAAACCCGGAGACAATAGTGTCTCCAAGAGATCCGCCTCATGAGTCCAAATTCCTGAAAAATAATAATCCCAGCTACCTGAATACAGATAGTAATAACCGTAAAATCCAATAATTAAGCCGAAGAACATATAGTATACATTTCTTCTCGGCGTATCCATTACCCCGTTCCAATACGATCTTTGAAGATCAATATCTCCACAATTGGCCGTACAGGCGACGCAAGCACTTATTTCGTTGTTCTGAGTAGACTTGCGACACATGGATTGTGGAATAGAAGGCTTGCTCAGGTGAGGTCTGCTTTCTAGAATACCGCCTGGCTCTGTATAGATTTTTTGAACTACGTTCGCTGGACAGAAGAAATTGCACCACGTTTTGCCACCCCAAAGGAAGCCAGTCAACATTGCGGCACCGATCACGAAGAGCAATGCCGCTGCCAAGGCATATCTGTCGGAGTTGATGATCAACAGACGAGCGCAGATGCCTGTAAAGAGAAAGCCGAATTGAACATACCAGCTGTTTCGTGCCAGCCATCCGTTGCGGTCTATCAGCGGCTGGGTTTTTCGGATCAGCCCGGTACGGCGGCCTAATTCGCTGCGGAATCGTCGAATGCCTGCGTATCCAGGAAGTTGCGAGGCTAGCGACAATGGACAAACTCGCCTCCAGGCTTCGTGCCCGAATACCATTAGGAAAAGCGGCACGATGGGTACAAGCATGGTCCAAAAAATTCGGGCACCCATGGAGTATGGTGTATTATCTAGATGCCTATCCTGGAAAACAACCGTCTCATCTTTTATTCTGAATGGACTTTGAAGGTTGTCGGGGTCCGTTAGGACTGCCGAGAATGGGTCCCACAGGAGAGAGGCAATTAGTATAAGCCATCCAATGAGGAGGGCTCCCCGTACACTCAACATTTTTCGTTCAGATACAGTAGAGAACATAAAGTATTATCTTTCTATGGCCACCGCATAGACGGAACTTAAATAGTTAATGATTTCTGCAATTCGCATCTTTGGCGATGCAGGCACTTATTTTGCAGATTAGACGCATCACGGGGTTTTAAAATCGTCAATTAACGCATGCCACTATGCGCCCCATGCATGGTGAGTTCCGCAATTTTTGTGATTATTATAGTCGTAGAAACGCGCAGCTAGGCAATTCACGCGTATTTATGGAACACGTCTCGATCTTCGAGATACCGGGAGAACGTTTTGATGATTTCACCCAGTTCGCACTCCCCCGCTTTTGTCTCAGAAGCGATAGATGCGGAACCCCATTCATTGCAGGTGCAGAATTGCACGGCATATTGCTCAGTTCTGGTTGCCCGTTTCACTCGTATTTTGACACTTTCATGCCTGATCTGGACTTATCCGAATCTTGCAACAGCCGAACCCGATTTATCAATTGAACCAATAAGTCCAATTCCTACGGATATGACATTTGACAGTGGAAAGGTCGCCCTGGGTAAACGTCTTTTTTCAGATACACGCCTGTCTTATGAAAACGGTGTCTCCTGCGCAAGTTGTCATATTGCAGAACATAAGTTGACGGACGGCAAAGCAATATCGAGAGGCTTACCCGGTGCACCTGGCGAGACGAATGTACCTACGCTCTACAACGTTGGGCTAAACCCGATGCATGGTTGGGCCGGCCAAAGCAAAACGCTTGAAGAGCAGGTTGATATGGTCGTGCGTAAAAAAAGCACAATGGGGGCTTATTGGGATGGTGTCATCGCGATCTTAACCAACGACGAAAGCTTATCGAGCGCGTTCTCCGCCGTGTACGCTGACGGAATCACTCAAGCTACGATTACCGATGCACTTGCAGAATACGAAAGATCGCTTGTTACACCCAATGCCCCGTTCGATAAGTTCTTACGCGGAGATGACAATGCCATTAATGAGCAGGCGAAGGCGGGATACATACTTTTCAAGAATTATGGCTGCAGTTCATGTCACCAAGGTGTAAATGTCGGTGGCAACATGTTTCAGGTCTTTGGTATTTTTAGTAAGCCTGACGATTTGCCTGATCCTCATACGCCAGGCGCAGCCAAAAATACCGGCATCGATGATACGCGGCCAGTATTTCGCGTACCCCCTTTGCGGAACGTCGCAGAGACGGGTCCATATTTTCATAACGGATCTGCAGAAACACTCCCGGAAGCCATTAAGATCATGGGTTCGAGGCAACTTGGCCGTGATTTGAGCGATGATGACGTGACTAAACTTTACGAGTTTTTGAAGTCATTAAGCGGTGAATATAATGGGGTTTCCGTCAGTGGACGATAAGCAGAATATCAATTATTGACGAGGTATTTAACACCATGGAAATAACCTCGAGACGGAAATCTAAAGATGGTTTTCTCTCTTCAAAATTTGGCTGGGTCGCCTGTCTTTGTTTAATTGTCGCAGCCGCAAGTTGCCTTGGCGCACTGGTTTGGCACAATCAAAGGCCAGATACATCCTTATCGAATTTTCGCCAACAGTTTGAAAGTGCGCGCGGATTTGACGCTGACTGGAACGCCGGTATCATGGCGCTTCAGCTTGGCTTCGCGCCGAACTACGATACTGTTACTTCTAGTGGGCAAAGACTTAGAGCCAGCCTGGATGGGCTGAAAGCCCAGGCATCCGTGGATCCAAGGCTCGCTCCGATGCTCGATGCAATCCAAACCTATAGAGATTCGGTGGATCACAAGGCTTGGCTTTTTGAACAAGTCAAAGCAAGCTACGCTATGCTTAGGAACAGTGTCACGGTCATTCCTGATGCTGTTACAGATTTCTATACAGATCCGGATTCTTCGACCTTACTGAAGGAAAATAAAAGGGCATCTGACTACATTGCAGAGAGTACGACGAGTATGATGAGCTTTACGATAGCACCTACGGCGCTTCTGCGTCAGGCTGTCGATGAACAACTCAGCAGCGCTCGTAATGCAGCGAAAACTGCGTCTCCGGCTCTTGCACAGACCATGAATCGCTTCATTTCTCAATTGGAAGTCGCTGTGCGCGAAAGGCTGCGCGGAACTGAACTTATGCTTCAGATTACCCAAGTGCCGACGGCCGCAAACGCCGATCAAATCGCGGGCATGTTGCATAGTATAGCTGCTACTGAGAAAGCGACCCGCCAGACTGTTTGGGGTCTTATCGTGGTGTTAAGCGCGATAACGCTGATCATATTCTCTATTTTTGCCTATGTAGTTGTTCGTCGCTTTGTAAAACTCGATAACGACAACAGGTTGCTTCAGCAAGTTAATGAGAACGTCGAGGAACAGCTTGTTCAGTCGGCCAAGCTTTCCGCCCTAGGGCAAATGGTTGCGGGCATTACACATGAAATAAATACGCCTCTAGCATATGTGAAGGCCGTTTTCGAACTTCTTAAAGAACGCATGTTGACTGAAGAATCGAAGAAATCGCAAAAGGCAACAGAAGAAGAAGAAGAGCGTCGTGAAGAGTTGATGATGCTGCTCGATGACGGCTTGCACGGGCTGAATGAAATTGCGACCCTCGTCAGGACGATGAAAAATTTCAGTCGCCTCGACAAGGGAACGATCGAACCCTTTATCGTTGAAGAAGGTATTGAGAGCGCGCTTCTCTTGGCCCGACCGCAGTTGAAATATGTCGCTGACGTCCAAAAAGACTTCGATAACGTGCCTCCCGTCATGGCATCTCCCACACAGATTAGACAGGTTCTTTTGAACCTAATCGTAAATGCGGCGGATGCAATGGCAACGTGCGAGCGTCGTGGTGTGCTTACTCTGCGCACTCGAATTACAAGTTCGGATACGGTGCAGATCGAAGTTTGCGACAACGGTCCAGGCATTCCGGAACACATTTTACCTAAATTGTTCGATCCCTTCTTTACGACGAAGCCAGTTGGACAGGGAACCGGGATGGGACTCTCCATATGCTATCGTATTATCGAGAACCATGGAGGCACCATCGCGTTGAATTCGAAGGCGGGAAAAGGAACTGTAGTTACCATAACGTTGCCGCGGCAAGATGAAAAGCAACAACCAACCACCATTCCTGAAATTTCATTCACTCACCAGGCAGTTCCTGCCTGACTTATAGAGAATACGTTGAGACAGTCTGCGCTCAAAGGTTAAACGAGGTTCGAGATGACTAGTAAACCAGTTATATTGTTTGTTGATGACGAAGAGCGCATTGTAAAGTTGCTTAAGATCATGTTCCGCAACGACTACGAGGTCTATACGGCACTTGGCGCCAACGACGCGCTGGCAATCTTGGAAACGAAGACTGTCGACGTGATTATCAGCGATCAACGAATGCCCGACATGACAGGCATTCAACTTCTTTCGCAAGTGCGAGAGCGTTGGCCCAACACCGTACGTCTCCTCCTGACAGGATATAGCGATCTAGTGGCGATTGTCGGAGCCGTAAACGAAGGCGAAGTGTATCGCTTCATAAACAAGCCGTGGAACCAGTCGGAGTTGAGAAGCGTCATCGCTGAAGCTGTCGAATACGCACAGGAGTCCCGTAAGCTCGAAGAGAGTATTGGTTCAGTATGGCAAAACGACGGCGAACCGCCGTTTAGCGTGGCGTCCCAACTTCTTGCGATTGAAGGTTGTGAGGCTGACCGCCAAGATGTTGTTGAGATGTTTACCTACGATTATCGTGTTCACGCCGTGGCGTCTCTGAAAGATGCAATAAGCGTCCTTTCTCAGGAGGAGATCGGCGTTATTGTCACGAATGCGGAAGTTGATGGCGTGGATGTAACGGATTTGCTTAGCGAAATCGCGCAGTTCGACCCTGCGATTACTGTCGTCGTCATGACTAAAACGCCCCATAGTGACACAATCATCAAGTTGATTAACAGTGGCAAAATCTATCGGTTTGCCATGCAGCCGCTTAGCCCTAATCTGTTTCGTCTTGCCGTCCACGCTGCCATGCGTGAGCATCACCGGCGGCTTGCAGATCCGCGTGTCGTACGCCGTCGTAAACTCCGTGAGTTGCATAAGGATGGAGACAATGATGTGTACACAAGTCTTGTCGAAAGTCTGCGTAGGTTCACAGAAATCAATAACGAAAGCGACTCGCCATTGAAAATCAATTAGATCGTTCTTGACACTCTATGAATAAGGCCACAATTTCCGAGCGAAATTCGTGGGATTTAGTGGCCTTAACAATGCAGGGGGTGGCATCAAACGCTTTCTTAATTCGCACTGTTGCCGGTTGTACTGATATCGGACGTCCCCATGCGCTGGCAGAGCATTCTCGTGTTTCGCCAGTTTTTTGCCGCTTTTGAGCAGTCAGTGGACACTCGCGCAATGGCTATCTACCATAGGCGCTTTGAAAGGTCGTAGTGGCGGTCATGACCCATTCCAACACCACCTTTAAGTTCATGAACGTTCACATTGAACTAACCGGATCTGGCGCATGATGAAAGTCAGAGGATGTGACAGTGAAGGTCGGGCGTCCCTGCGGTAGCATGGTCACCCATTATCATTGAGCGCACTGCCCTGCGTTTTTTGGCTAGCTTACGCGCTTTTCTTCCGATGCCGGGCGGCAAATTTACCGAAAATATGTGAAAACTAGACAATCGATTCTGCCCCGCGCGGGGGGACTGGCTCGGGCGTTTAGTCGGGAGCTTTGCAGTGCGAGTCGGTTAGACGGTGCGGCCCCACGCCAGCAATTAATTGGGGGAAGACCAGTCAACAGCGTTGTTAATTCAAAGGCGTCTTCGCGCGGCCCGCACTTCTATTTTGTCGAGGGACCATTGCCGATATTTCTGAGTTCGATAAAATCAGAAAATACGGCTCGAGGTAGCCGGAGCGACAGTCATCCCCCACACCTTGGTTGCCGTATGTCCATAATGGACATAAACACATGGAGATTTGAAATCTGAGAGTGAATAGCCAAATGGTGTTTCCATATAGCTAGGCTAGGAACAACGTGACGTAGTTGTGTCTAGCGCTCTTTCAACATTCTTTTCAATAGCTATGTGAATATTTAATGCCACTGCATCGGTTTGTACCTGCTTATAAATGCACTCGGGATGGGTTCAGTTTATCTCTTCAACTTCCAAAAGACTTTGTGGAGACATTTCCTCTGATATCAAACCCTTCTGCAAGATTAGGACACGGTCTGCCAACGCAGCAATAAAATCCCGGCGTTGCTCAACAACGATCAAAGTCAAGCCTCTGCTCTTACGCAATGCGATTAAAGTCTCGACGATTTCTTCGTTGATCGACGGTTGGATACCTTCGGTGGGCTCGTCAAGCATAATCACTTTGGGCTCACCACACAAGCACCGGGCAAGCGCGAGAAGCTGCTGCTCGCCACCAGAAAGTAGACCACCGGCTCGAGACAAAAGGGGTTTTAAACGTGGAAATAGTTCTAGAACATCCTCCGTCACCCCTTTTTTGTGTCCTCCTGAAACAGCACTTCCTGCACGCAGGTTTTCAGCAACGGTCAGCGCTGGGAATATCTGGCGCCCTTGCGGTACGAGGCCTAAGCCCGTTCGCGCGCGCTGATGCGGCGAGTAGTGCGTAATATCACGTCCTGCAAAGTTAATCTGACCTTGTGTCGCTGCGCGAAAGCCCAACAATGTCGTAAGCAATGTCGTTTTTCCCATCCCGTTGTGCCCCCATATTCCGATCGCTTCGCCCTGTGCGACACCGAAGCTTATGCCATGGAGAATCGGAATGTTGCCATAGCCGGATGCAAGATTGGAAACGGAAAGGATCATAGCGTCACGCCTCCGGTCTGCTTCCCAAGATACACGTCTTTGACACGTTGGTCCGCTAAAACACGTTCGATCGTATCTTCCATGAGAACCTCACCTCGGTTGAAGACGGTCACTTTCTTTGCGATCATTTTGATGAATTCCATGTCATGCTCAACCACGATGATCGAGCATTCCCGGTTAATGTCCAAAATTAACTCCGCAGTTCGCTCACGCTCTTTCCCAGTCATGCCAGCCGCGGGTTCGTCAAGCAAAATTAGTTTTGGGCGGGTGGCAATGACGACTCCAAGTTCGACCCACTGCCGTTGGCCGTGGGAGAGTTTTACAACGTCAGCCGAAGCAACGTGATTGAGTCTGATGGTATGGAGCACTTCGTCGGCGATAGCGTCAGCGACGACATGAGGATTGGTTTTGCGTGCAGCAAGCCAGAGGTTTTCTCGAACGCTTAGATTGTCGAAAAGACTTGGTATTTGAGTCTTTATCCCGACGCCAAGTCTAGCAATTTGATGCGTTTGAAGGCCTCTGGTTGGTGTCCCATTGATAGTGACACTACCAGTTGAGGGTCTATGGACACCAGTGAGCAGGCGGAAAAAAGTTGTTTTCCCCGCGCCGTTTGGACCAATGAGGCATCGCAGCTCACCGTCAGCGAGAGAAAAGTCCACATTTTGGATCGCTTTGAGCCCGCCGAAATGAATGCCAAGGTTTTTGGTTTCTACAAGGTTTGACATAGCGCTCATGCGGTTTTCTCTTCATGACGAGGGGGAGGCGTTTTAGACCTGATCTGACAAAAGAACTGTCGAACTGAGGGCACGAAACCTTGCCGTAACAAAAGGACCATGAGTGTTAATATGCCGCCAAGGATGACGTCCTTATTGACACTGTCAACCGTCGTCAGCCATGTGGTCAACCACTGAATGAAGAAGCAGCCGAGGATGGGGCCAATCAGTGTGCCGACACCTCCGACGACCACCCAGATGATGATTTGTACCGATTGCGATAAAGCAAAGACTGTAGGGTCGGTATAACTGCCCCAGTTCGCATATAGACTACCCGCAGCGCCTGCGATTGCGGCCCCGATTATGAACGTAACCAGTTTGTAGAGGCGGACGTCGTATCCAAGCAATTCGGAACGTTTCTCGTTTTCTTTAACCGATATGACAATCCGGCCGAAGTCACTTGCGATCAAATACCGTAGTCCGATGTACGTAAGGGCTAGAAAACCAACGCAGACAGCGAAGAGTTCGATAGTGTTAAGCTCCCAGGTAGGAAAACCTGGTACGGTCAATCTAGGTACCGACGGAATTCCGTTAAAACCTCCAAGGGGAGCCACACCGATCTTGTAGGCCGAACCGGAAGTCGAATTTGCGACCTTGAAAAAAATCAACGAAACCGTCAACGTGATGGCACCAAGGTAAACATCACTGATACGGCCGTAGAACATAAAGTAGCCTAGTAGTGCTGCAAAAAGACAAGGAACTATTATCGCAACGATAAATGCCGATGTTGTCTCACCGAAATTAATTGCAGCGATTGCATAAGCGTATGAGCCCAGTCCGAAAAACATCGCGTGACCAAAGGATAGAATCCCACCAAAGCCCCAAATAAAGGCAAGGGAGAGGGCAAGAATTGCCAGAATGACGTAGACGGTCATTTGCATGACTTCATATTCGTTGAAAAGTTTTGGTACGCAAATGATAGCGGACATCGCCAAGACGATAGCTGCAAACGCAGGCCCGTATTTTTTCCATTCGATGCTCATCATATGCTACTCCGGAAAATTCGACCGGTTATACCCTGTGGCATAAGGCGGACAAGTACAACGGCGGCAAGCAGCATGGCGACTTCGCCGAGAACGGGTGTTGTCAGGAAACTAGTAACCTGATTGACCGTGCCAAATAAGGTGGATGCGCTGAGCGTCCCAGCTACTACGGATGCTCCGCCGCCAATGACAGTAATGAATGCTTTCGCAACAAAACTTGCCCCGATGCTGGGCATCACGCCCGTTATGGGCGCCATTATTCCGCCAGCCAAGCCTGCCAGAGCCGCGCCGAGCCCGAATGTTAGGGCATAGGTGCGCTTAGGATCGATGCCGACTGCCGACGCCATGTCCGGGTTTTGCATCGTAGCTCGCGCAATCAAACCGAACTCAGTTTTCTTTAAAAGAAGCACAAGCGCCCCCACAACGAGGACGGCTACCCCAATGATAAAGAACTTGTACCCGCTGACATTGGCGGAGCCGATCGTCACAGCTGAAATTGGAGACGAAATGCCGGTGGTGGTATTACCGAAGACAGTCGTTATCAAGCCCACAAACAATAAGGATAGCCCCCAAGTCGCAAGCATTGTATCGATGATGCGTCCATAAAGATGACGGATGACGAGGCGTTCAACAATTAGGCCGAGAATACCTACAACAATTGGTGCTACAACTAAGACTGCGATGTAGAAATTCACACCGAGACTGACGGCCGTTATAGCCGTATACGCGCCAAGCATTAGAAATTCACCATGAGCGAGATTGATCACTCGCATCATCCCAAACACGATAGCAAGGCCAATTGCAATGAGGATAAGACTGGCCACACTGGACAGAATCTCCAGCCCAGCAATTAATACGAAAGTCACGGTTTCCTCCCATGAAGGCAACCTTGCTCGTTCTGTTATGCACCAAACTGGCAAGGTTCTTCGCTGATGGCGTCACTACACGCGGTCCCGCGTACAGTGGCAAAATACGGCACTTCGAGTGCTTTTATGGTGTAATGACGAACTGTTCGTTTGAATCCGGATCACGCTCGAGATTGCAGACCGCTTGCGTATCGACGGAGGCTTGTTGATCCCATTGCTTCAGGATTTCAAAGGTTTGGTTCTTTGTTTCCGCCATACGTGCATCAACTTTGACATGGTGCGTCTGCGGATCAATAGTTACCAAGCCACTTGGACCGTCAATTGATATACCAGCTTCCAAGGCCTCGATGACCTTCTGGCGATCAATGCTGTTTGCGGCAGTTACCGCCTTGGCCCACAAATGCATACCTTGATAGGTGTTCGATGCAAATTCGGTAACGACCGGATAGTTGTCGCCGAACTTTTTATGCCAGCGTTCAAGAAACGCTTTGTTGACGGGGGAATCGATCGTTTCAAAATAGCTTGCAAACGTCACAATTCCGTCGCCTTCTGCAGGGGAGAGAACTTTTTGTTCCTGCCCATGACTGAAAGTACTTGAAACTATCGGCATTTTCGAATTGAGGCCAGCTGCGGCCCACTGGCGGTAGAACGAAACGTGTGGACCTCCGACGAGCGCTGAGAACACCATATCGGGGCCGACCGATTGAATTTTCTGGATCGTTGGGCCGAAATCGGAAACATCGAGGGGAAAGAACTCAACTGCGACCACCTGACCGCCGTTTTCCGCGGCTAGTTTTTTGACCCAGTCGGAGATGATTTGTCCGTAATTGTAGTCGGCTGCGACGATATAAATGGATTTACCGAACCGGCTGATCGATTCAGGCACAGCTGACGCTAAATTTTGGGCAGGCGTTGCACCGGTGCAGAACGTGTTACGGTCGCAAACGCCGCCTTCATATTGTGTGTTATAAAAATAAAGCGTTTTAGCTCGTCGCATTACCGGTCTGATGACCTCGCGCGAGGCGGACGTCATACCACCGTGTACAACAGCAACTCTATCCGCAAGGGCCATCTTCTGTGCAATTTGAGTATACTGCTGCATGTTGGACTGTGGGTCTTGGGTGATTAGACGTATCTGTCTGCCTAGGAGTCCGCCAGACTCATTGATTTCCTCGGCTGCAAGAATAAGCGCATCAGCCATCGGTTTTCCGTAAAGGTCGAGCCCCCCTGAAAGATCGTGGATGCCTCCTACCAGGATGTCGTCGGCAGCAAATGCTTTTGAATTCAGAAGTGCCGGGCCAACGGCTAGGACAGCCGAAGACAAAGCTGCCTTTTTTAGAAACTCGCGTCTTGAAGTCATTGCATGTTCCCCTTTTTTATTTTGGTATGTTCGCTAAGATTTCCGTTAGCTCTCGAGTTGTTCAAATGCGTGAGCAGCGCGGTAAATCGTCATTTCGTCATAGTGCTTTCCGACGAGCATCATTCCGATAGGTAGACCGTCGATTGATCCGCAAGGTATACTGATCGCCGGATGACTCGTTAGATCAAATGGAAAAGTATTGGCCATATTTTCTGTGGCACGACGCAAGGCGAGCGTACGTGAAGCGGTGTTGTCCGGCAAACGTGTCGCCTTCATGGGGGTAGTTGGCATTAACAAAAGGTCGTGTCGAGCCAGTGCAGCGTCATATTCAGCTCGGAGTTTGCGGGTTAGGTTTTGCGCCTTCGCATAGTATCGACCGCTGCCTGCTCGTATCATACTTTCTCCGACCAGCATTGTCTTCTTGACGGAGTCCGGAAGCTCATTTGCTCGCTCACGCCACTTAGCATGGGCGTCGATCATGCTGGTGGCATAGAGGCCTTTCCAGTTGAACCCGTGACCGTTGCCTTTCATCAGCTGTTCCGTTGCGCCTTCGAAAGCGACGACAACCCAAAGGGCCGAACCCAATCGATGCATGGGTATAGAAATTTCCTCGACATTCGCACCAAGTTGCCTGAACTTCGCTGCGGCGGCACGCACGGTTTCGTCAACATCGTTTTCGGATTCGGCGTGTGCAAAGCCTTCCTTTAAGATGGCAATTTTTAAGCCGGCCACAGATTTTCCGAGTGCATCGGTGTATTGTTGGGGTTGGATAGAAGCTGATTGTCGCGGATCAAATCCATCGTATCCCGCGAGTACCTCAAGCATCAACGCATTATCAGCAACAGTGCGCGTCATCGGCCCCAGATGGTCGATGGTAAGCTCTATGGGCATAGCACCCGTGTATGGGACGAGGCCCCATGTTGGTTTCATGCCTACGATACCGCAGTAAGAAGCGGGCGTACGAATAGAACCGCCTTGATCCCCGCCGACTGCCATATCGGCTTCGCCAGTCGCGATAAGAACCGCGCATCCCGATGATGATCCAGCAGCCGAATAGTCTGAACGATGAGGATTTCTGACCGGACCCAGTGCGCCAGTATGAGAACCTCCTGAAAGACAAAGATACTCACAGTGCGCTTTTCCTACTATGGTAGCCCCTGCATCCAACAAACGTGTTACGACTGTTGCGTCTATATCCGGCACATACCCCTCTAACGTTGACGCTCCATTCATCATCGGGACACCTGCAACAGCAATATTGTCTTTGATAACAACAGATTTACCAGACAGCTTGCCTTGAGCCGCACCCTTGATATCAGTTTTTACGTACCAAGCATTCAAGGGGTTGTCTGCGAGGGCTGGCCGTATGCCTGAGGTGCGAGGATACTTAACATCCGGCAGGTAATCAGGCTCTGCCTCGACAAGGTCATAAAGGTCGAGTGTCGATTGCATCTCCTCCATAAAGAAATCGAGATCGGCGGAAGATAAGTCAAGAGACAGACTTTCAGCGGTCGCCTTCAGCTCTTTCAAATCAGGACGGATTACCGGCATCAAGGATATTCCATATATAGAAGAGGTTTCAGGATGGTGAATAGTAAAATTTTTTATTGGTCTGTCAAGCTTATAGCGCAAACAACCGCTGATACATCTGTAACGCCGTGTTCAAGCAACCCCCGGCCAATCTAGGAAGAACTGTCAAATATTTACTAGATTCAGAAAGCATTTCCGTTATCCTACAGCTTTGGTGAGTGGGGTCGCAATCGTTCCGTCGAAACCTTCCAGGCTCGCAAAGGGGAGCAAACCTGTAGTGGGATTACAGTTTACGTACTCGAAGCTTGCAGATTGATTTACGAACAACTCGTGCCATGACACGAATTCGCGATCTTGCTTGAATTTACGGTTCATCGCAATGGCATGCTTGTAAATATCAAGATGCGTCTTATGCGATGCGGCCCAACTTTCGAGATGCTCCATTGATATGAAGTGTGCGAGGACAGAGGTCTCACGTTTCTCGCTTCCATCCTCGTTTAAATTAGTGAGAATGCGAAGCGCGAGCGTTCCCGTTTTTTGCTTATTATCCAGCAGGTAGCTCATGCCTGTCATTAGTCGCGGTCGCATATTCTGGGTGTAGTCTTCAAGCTGTTCCTTGTGCGCATGGGCCCAGTACTGGCCTGACCGAAGAGTCACCATATTAAGCGGAGCGCGGATCTGGATTCGCTTCCCCTTTGACTCAGTTTCTTTCGGCTGTTGGAGAGGGGCGCTACAAGGTGTGTTCAATGGATCAATTGCTGACAACGGTATACGATCTCGAGCTGCTCCAAAATAGCCATTTGTGGTTATCGGGACAATTGTACTTCCCTCCGTGCGGCCAATTCCAATGCGATACCAATTCTCTGAGTAGATCGTTTCGTGCCGGTCATAAGGTACCGAAATCGTTTCACGCCACACGCCGCTTGTTTCAGCCAGACGAGCGTCGCTTTTAAACCAGGCGGTAAGTTCGGATCGAAGACAGAACCTAGCGTGGCGCACAGCATCCACCCAATATCCGACGATGACCGCATTCGTATCACCGAGTTCATCGGTCGCCCGCATTATTTCGTACGTATCCGGGCCATCTTCGTCCGCAAAGCTTTCGCGTGCAAAATTGAAAAAATCCGTCTCGCGCCCTAACGGCAGTCCATTTTGTTGCATGGCAAAATAGTCGGAGATAATCGCGGATACAGGTTGTTCCCAGCGCAATGCATAACGCGGCGCCGCAGGATTGTGGCAGTCGGGTTTGCGTGGTGCTATCGTTCTATCGTACTTGACGTGAAAGACCATACAACACTCCCTTACAATGATCAGTGAATAGACTCGCAGTTCGCGACTGCGAGAGTTGCGGAACGGGATTTTGAAGGTCCGGGTTGCCAATAGATACGCAGAACGGATGCCCGGACTCGAACCACTATTTATTGAACGTGACGACCTGTTGCGGCGCATCGTTTACGTCCAAACGGAATATGTCTGGGCGCGCATAATGACCAACTACATCGAAATCCAGCTGCGCTCGGGTAATGTCGTCAGTATCTAGATCCGCGATTAGGATTGTTTCTCCTGAATAATCAGGACCTGCAACGATGTGGCCTAACGGGCTGACGATAAGTGCCCCTCCGCGCATGAGAACGTTCGAACCGCTGTGTGGGAGGTGGTTAACAATCGCGCTTGGGGAATCCTCTGTCGTCAGGTATTGGCACGATGAGATCACGAAGCAACGGCCTTCCAATGCGATATGGCGCATCGTCGCTACCCAGGTATCTCGATCGTCTGCCGTAGGAGCGCAGTAAATTTTAATGTTCTGACCAAACATCGCCATTCTCATCAACGGCATATAGTTTTCCCAGCAAATTACGGCCCCCATCGCCCCCCATGGGGTCTCCACGGTTTTAAGCGTAGAGCCATCACCGAAGCCCCAAATAAGTTTTTCAGAAGCTGTGGGCATCAGCTTGCGATGTTTCCCGGCAAGCCCATCAGGCGTGAAGTAAAGTGCAGTACAATATAAAGTCCCGCCATCCCGTTCGATGACGCCAATAGTAAGAAATATCTCTGCTGCTTGAACCGCTTCCGCAATGAGTGCCGTTTCAGGGCCAGGAACATTAATTGCCTGAGAGTGATAGAAGGCGAACTCGCTTCGTCCTTCAGCAGTTCTGGAACCGATTGTGACGCCGAAATTTGCACCTTTCGGGTATCCGCCTACAAAGGCTTCAGGGAAAACGGCTACGTTGACGTCCTGGTTGGCTAGTCTTCCTATAAGATCGACGACTTTGTCCACTGTTGCCTTCGTATCACCCACCACAGGTGTGGCTTGAACCGCTGCCGCCCTAAATGAGGTCATAGTATCCTCCTCCATCATATACTTCGACCAGCTGAAGGTAATTCAGCATATGGAATAAATAAGCGTTAGCGGGTTGTCCATTCACGGTCAAGCCCGTTTGAGTTGGATTTGTACAAACGTGGTCGAAAATGAGCTTTTTGGACGCAAATAGCCTAGTGAATAAGGTCGCCGAATCGCGAAAGCTTCCTGGCTAGGAGTTGAATAGCCTCAATAGCCTGAAGCTCCACTTTGGGCGTGAGATCACCCTCATACATCGTAATTGCGACGCCGGCGATTGCCTTGTTCGCTCCCCCTGACACGACGGCTCCATACGAGCACATATGCGGACGTGTCCCTTTGATCTCTTCAGAATAGCCTTGTTCGCGTGTCTGTCGTAAAATCGCCAGAAGTTCGCCCCGGTACTTGGGATTATCCTTCGTCAGCTGTGGCAACTCATCGTCTGGATAGAGCGCTTTAACCTCATCATCGCTTAAAGACGCCAGCAAGGCGCGCCCGCTTGCCATGCAACAGGCCGGTAGCCTAGTGCCAGCTTTGAACGTTACACCCAATGGCTGTGGGCTGTTACGCGTCGCGATAAAGTACACGTCAGGTCCCTCAAGTACCGAAAGCGTTGCGCCGTTCTCTCGGATAATTTGGATCTCGTCGCAGGCCGAATGAAAATGTTCAACTATTTCATAGCGGTTAATCTTGGAACTGGCCAAGTCAAGGATACGCAGTGTCAAGTCGAAGGTCGCATCGCTACGTCGCGAAAGATAGCCTTCGTTCATCAGCGTGGTGCAGATCGAATGTGCAGAACTCATCGCGATACCTAGGTTTGTAGCGATCGTCGTCAAATTTTGTCGCTCCATGGAACCAGCTATCAACTCGAGAACTCGTAGACCACGCACGAGTGCAGGGGCGCCGCTTTTCTTCGTCATGCTATTCTCCATAGAGGGGCCGTTTCAGTATATTGAATTACTCGGTAAATGGTGCGGCGGATATCGGTGTGTCAAGTTTTTCCATATTCAGATGCAAATCCGGGTTGTTGAGCGTCGGAAGAACCTTGCAAAGTCCTCGATTAATATTCTATATACTGAATATAGTTCGGGATATCGAATACTTCAGTTATTGTGCAAATGTTCGCAAGGAAGGGGTATAGGTTGGAATTCGAAAACAGAGCCTTCTTTCATAAAGGTATGAGAGAGTGGCAAGACAAATTTGATGGCCGCAGAACCGCCGAAGCTATTGAGCGTCGTCGAAAACACTATCAGTTTTGGGATGACGAGATAGATATCATAAGTCAGGCTAGATTCTTCTTTATCGCATCCGCTTACGAGGGATATGTGGACTGCAACATCAAGTCAGGCGATCCTGGCTTTGTTCAAGTTGTCGGGCCAAATGCGCTTGAATATCCTGAATATGATGGAAACTCGATGTATAGAACACTGGGCAACATTGTGAAGAACCCAAATATTGGTATGCTCTTTGTCGTCTTCGACGGTAAAAGCCGCCGTATAAGGATCAATGGCAAAGCCATCGCGACCACTGACCCAGCGGTGCTCGACCGGCATTTTGGAGCTAAAGTAGTCGTACGGGTCGAATGTGAAATTTATCCCAACTGTCCACGCTATCTCCCGCAGATGGTCGATAATGGAAAGTCTCCTCACGTGCCACGCAAGGAACATCCGACACCTCCTGCGCCGGAATGGAAAACCCGAGACTATATTCGCGATATTTTGCCCAACGATGATCCCCATCGCCGTAAAGAATAATTAGCGGATTAATTTTGGCACCTCGCGAATATTGCGTTGGACGGGAAACGCTAAGATTGCAGCTTAAAGAACTTCGCGGTCTCACATTACCTACCCCCCCCCGCGCTTTCAAAGCAAATGATGTGATGACAAGTACAGCCGACAAGATATTCATCTTTTCAGAATGGATCTGTCGCAAAATTTCGGCGGGACAAAATAAGGCTGACCGCTGGGCGCAACTATGCCGCAAACGCTGTGAATTGTTTTTTGCGTGGAAGCGGTGCGGTTGACCTGAAATTGCCTTGCAGCTTACGCATCATGTGAACGAGCACGATACATACCAGCCAGAGTGATGCTGGCGGCGGCTTCGGACTTGAAGCCGAGCATGTATCGTATCCGTTGTTTGACACGGCGATGATACTACTGGGCCTGAAGCCTGAGGAAAAAAACGATCGAAAATCGCCACCGTCGCAAGTCAAGGAAAACGGCGCAACTGAACATTGAAGTTGCGCCGGAAGATAAAATCCGTCCTTGCGAACTGGACGACAAGCGCGATCTGTTAGCAGGTGGCGATGTTATGTCCTACTTACTGGATCTCGTGGAACGCGCTGGACATAGGTACCCCCTTGTCACACGTTGCATGCTTGTTTGAGGACGTCTGCAGCGTCAAACGCACCGCGGGCTCCAGCTTCGCCTTTGCACAACATGATAACTGCCACTCCAACATTAGCGGTCGGAGCATAAACCGGCGTCATAGCCAAAGCCACCTCGAGTATCGGCCTAACAGACATGCACGACCCTTGCGTTTTGTGGTTGGTTGAGGATACGTGTAAAAAGTTTTCATAGGAAATCATTAGATATTTTTTGCCTCATCGGCGGCACCTTTTATGGACAACGCCTTGTGACCGGTTTTTTATACTACCCCAGCTTGTCCCGCCGGTCGGCATACATTCGGCGAACGTTGGTCGGTGCGTCAGCGTCCCTTCAGCCTTCCTGCTAAATGGACTATTTGCATTCCCGCGCAGGCCATGTCAGGGTTTTCAACGAAATTGTGCAGTTGCTGAGATACTTGCGCCGCCGTTTCCGCTGTACATAAGGACCGTCGCACGAGTTCTTCCGATATGTGATCAAAAGATCTCGCGATAATCGACTTATGGGTAGGTGATCTCAGAACCGGCTGAAAGACCTTCATTTCGTCTATTTTGAATCGCGCTGTGATCGCCTCGATAGCCCGTTGGCCAAGACCGTAGTCGATGCCCTTGGATTGCCCGAGTTCAATCGTCAGCTGGTTGGCAAGGTAAACTGCATCGACATGCGGCACCGCGATCATGCCGCTCAGTACAGGTTCGATCAGAACGACGATCGTTTTGTCGGAACAGAACGACTTCAACGTATCAAGATAAGCATTCTCGTCCTGCTGGTGAATGATAACAAACCGGCTGAAGATTATATCAACTTCTAGTGGCAGTCTTTCAGTTTCGCTTGTATGCAGGAAACTAACATTCTCTACATTCGACCTCGCCTGATTCTCACGCGCTGCATTCAACTGCTCGATTGATGCATCTACCGCGAAAATATGGGCTTGGGGGAAAAGGCTCGCAAAGTAGAGCGCCATATGGCCATGGCCACAGCCGAATTCCACTATGGTCTGCGGGCTGAGGTCGTGTATCACGTTGCGAACAAATGTACGGCTGTCGTCGCCATAGACGGAGTCGAGCGCATTAAGGCGCTGGGTGTCGCTTTTACCTGTGGCGAGCGCATAATCTTGTTTAAATTGTAATTCTCTCACCATCGCGAGGCACGTCGGAGTGAGTCTCGGATCCAGATGAGAATTGGACAATGGAAGCACCAAGCCGAGCCCTTCCTGCACCGTGTAAGAGCTGAAACGTCCGACTTCGGCGAAATAGAATTCACAGTCCGTAGTCACGTCATTCTCGGTCTTGCTGATGGTTCCCAAGAACCGAAGCTGGTGTACGTCGATCGTGAGATCGAGTTCCTCCTTCAACTCACGAAGAAGTCCTTCGCGATACGTTTCGCCGACCTCAACGCTACCGCCGAAAACACTGACCTTTCCAGGATTATCGATGCTCGGATCCTGGTCGCGAAGTTGCAGAAGGACCTCCCCTTGATCGTTGAGCAAGAACGCGCCAGCAAATTGCCTCTTCTCACCAGACATTAATGTCTCCCGTCGGTTGGGCGAGGCGTCCGCGCATCTCACGCAACGCTGCAATCAAACCCCAGATTTTTCATCCCAATTACCAGCCATTGCGAGGAGGGATGCGACTTCGAAGTCGAGCGCGATGCGTTACGCTCTTTGAATCCGTCCAGCTTTTTCACCATGGAGCACGGACACATTTTCTGGGATACCATTGTGATCCCGGCGCCACTTTGCGAACTCTGCGGTTCCCGCTTCGAGTGGAACAGTGGCAGAAAAGTCGATGCTATGCCGGGCAGCTTCGGGGCAACCGACGCGGTCGGTTACGAAGCTAGGTGCCCCCGGAAGACGATGGATCGACGACTTCGACTGCGTCGCGCTCATTATGCATTTAGCCAAATCCAGTATAGAAGTTGCACGTCCGGTGCATACGTTGAAGATTCCGAAGGGCGTCTCAGACTTGAGCGCACAAACGTTCGCACGGGCGGTATCTTTCACCGAAATAAAGTCGTAAGATTGCTGACCATCGCCGAACACTGTCAGCGGTCTGTCATTTTCTGCGCTATCTAAAAATTTTACGATCACAGAATTGTACGCGCCCCGAGAATCTTGTCGCGGTCCATAGATATTGAAGTATCGCAAACCGACGATTTGCGTCTCGTATAAATGGTGCATAGCCATTGCAAGGTGCTCCAAGCAAATCTTGGTAGCGCCATATACAGTCGTGTTGTTAAGCGGATGCTCCTCTTTCATCGGTTTTTGCACCGCATCTCCGTAAACCGAAGCCGATGAAGCGAAGACAACTTTCTTGATGCCAAGGCGGCAGGCCGCCTCAATTACATTGAAACCACCAATCACGTTCTCCTCAACTGCCGAGCGTGGAAATAGTTGAGAAAACGTCAGCCACATTGATGCCAGATGAACAATAGCATCGACGTTCTTTAACGTATCCGTCAGAATGTCGGTGCGCAGTATGTCGGTTGGCGTATCTAGCAGATGGACGCGACTGTCCTCTAATGCGTGCACGATGTTTTTCATCTTGCCACGTTTAAAATTATCGATGATTCGTACTTCGCGACATCTTCTTTCAGAATTGCTTCCAGCGTGTGGGAACCGACGAGTCCGGCCCCACCGACGATTGCGATATTCTTGCCTTCGAGATTGATGATTACGACAAGCCTCCGTGACAACAGTTAACCGTCTGCGATAAACACAACGGATGCCGGACGGATTGCGTCATCGTATCCAATATTCGATAACGCCATTTCCGGGCCTTCGTCGTGATCTATCTCGATGAAGCTTCGATTGTCCGACAAACAACTCAATGGCGACAATAACAAGCTATAGACGTTTCATAAATCCCATAAAGGAGCTCACAGAATTAAGTGGTTCACCCACGGAACATCGCGTACCAAACGCCCAATGCGACGATCAGGTCAAAGGCTGGAAGGTGCGGTTCCGAGAACGCTCTGATGTCCGCTGTCAATGATTTAGGCACAGTTAACCACCCTCCTGAACGATCGGTCAAACACAGTAAACGCGTATTGGTGGAGGCGGAACTCCTGGACGTCGGTGATCAAGCTCTGATACGCGGGTTGGATACCGCTTGACCATATTCGATGCGGGCTTGCCTCGCTCAAATCGCGGATATTTATCCCAACGTATGTCGAGGGCTCCCCGATCTTTAGCCGCCATCTCCAGCTTCGTGGGTGCACATTAAGGGCGCTTATGAAAACGCAAGGTGACCAGCAAACCTCGCGGCACATCTGATGGCTTTGTCGCAAAAATTTCAGTTCTGCTGAGTTATGTCACGATCGGTGCATGTAACTCAATGAGGTGGAAGCGGATGACGGGTTTACGGAAGGGCGATTAGATTGCCTATTGGAGAAGGTTCTCTTTAGTACGCAACGTGGGGAAAGAAAAACGGCTTCGCAGCATTAGCGTGTCACCCTATAACGCCGTCCGGCGTTATGACACCAGCCGTGCCGCTTTACCGTTTAAGCGTTCAGCGTCGTTATAGTAGCGTGCCGCCTGGTTTACCGAGCGTTGGACGGATTGCTGCATGGCTTCGGGCAGGGGAAACACCGCGCTTAGCTGCTTCCGTAAGATAACCGGCGCGTAAAACCGTGGGCGCTGTATTGGGCTGGATTAAGCCCCGCTGCAGCAGCCCGGTCTTTGACGATCTGATTGATGGGATTGGGATGCAGCGCCGTCTTGCCGACCTGGCCCACCGGTCTGTCGTCCGAGCGACGATGGCACAAGCTTTTTTTAGTCATACGGCAAATTGGGTCTCGACGCTATTGAATGTCAATTGGTGCATTGGGCGGCACATAGCGGCCTTCCCCCGCTCGAGTGTCATTTCGCCCTCTGCCGGAACCGACCCTTTTTGCTCTTTGAGTTGGCCTAAACCGCAGCTTCCGGCCGACTGGGCCTACTTGGGGGCACTAAATTAGGATATCTACACACTTCTGCGCTTGCTATCTTGAATGTATAATTCATAGAGGTGTGAGAGAGGTGTCATGATTGATCATCATTTCACAGGGCAGCACATAATCGCAGATTTTTACGGCGTCAGTAAAGAATTTCTGGTTTCATCACAAAATTTTATTCATATTTATCAAAAAGCTATACTTGAATCAAACGCTACTCTCTGTGCGCTTTTAATCAAGGATTTTGAGCCATCTGGCTTCACAATACTCGGACTTTTGTCGGAGAGTCATTCGTCCGTGCATACATATCCAGAGCATGAGAGCGTTTTCATTGACGCATTTACATGCGGTACGCACTGTTCTCCACTCAGGATTATACAAACGCTTGAAGTAGCGCTTGAGCCAAAACGCGCCTCGATAACAAGCGTTCTGCGCGGTCGTCCCGAGCAGCCAATCTCCAACATAGACGGGTATGCCACCTTACGAGCGCCCGAATATGCGTAAGTAGACCTAACTGGGAGGATTAACCATGCGTGTAGATTGGTAAATTACTGAACTTTATCAGAATAGGCAGCGGCCAGAAATGGTCGCTGCTCAGTTTGTCACCGCATGTAGCTAGTATTCAGAAAGGGAACCAGTCATGAAGATAACAAACAACAGCTATTTTCCTTTCGATCAACAAGTGCCGATCTACAATTGGTTTTATCCGCTCTGCTACGATGAAAACCTTTCGGATTTCACGTCGTCTAACACTATCGCGCGCAACATCAAGCCGGGACAGATCAGAACGCGGTCCTTATATTTTCATGTGCCCTTCTGCGACACAATCTGCTCCTTCTGTCCATTTGTCAGAGGAAAGTTCCAGGACCGGGCAATCGTTGAAAAATATACACAGGCACTCGTTAAGGAAGTTTCCATTAAAGGCCTGAACCCGGCTTATTCGGAAGTGCCTGTCAATGCAATCTTCTTTGGCGGCGGCACCCCATCTATCCTCAATGCTGAACAAATCCAGCGGATCGGAAAAGCCATTGCCGATCACTTCGATCTTTCACAGCTGAAGGAGTTTTCCTTTGAAATGGAAGTGAAGAGCGTCACGGATGAAAAGCTTGAGGCTTTGAAGCGCATTGGCGTGACACATGCTCGCTTCGGGTTACAGACTTTCAATCAACGCTACCGCAACCATTTTAACCTAACAGCCTCCATTGACCAATGCGTGACCCAGCTTCTCGCCATGCAGCGATATTTCAGTCACGTCAGTTTTGATCTGCTCTACGGGATGAATGGTCAGTCTTTCGATGAGCTTGCCGCAGATGTCCTTTCGGCCTGCGCTACGGGTGCCAGTAACATCGATATTTACCCGGTCAACAATCTATCCACGCAACTGAAGCTGCATAACGCCTATGGGGATGCTGGGCTGGAACCGTTGTCAGCTATGACCAAAACCGCAATGAGATCCTTTATTGACGAGATCATGCGGTCAAAAGAGTATACGCCACATAACGGACACGGATATATTCGTAACGACATGATAGCGAACAGCAATGTCATTGTTACGCGAGAATATCAGTTCCAGTACCATAAATCAGTCTATGGCTACGCGGATTCGGATACGCTTGGTTTTGGGGTCAGCGCCATGACATCGACACACGATGTCGGTTACGAGAACCATGGCAACCGCAATGTTTATATCGACACTCTGTTGAAAGAAGGGGATGTACCTTGTCGGTATCGTTCATTCTCACCGGTTGAAGCAGCCACCAAACCGCTTATCATGCATCTCGCCTATTTTGGATTTCTGGATAAGTCTAAAATCAGTTGGGATCTGGTCCATTGCGAAACATTAGCGTCACTGGAAAAACTAATAGACACAAAATTGGTGGAGGATAAGGGAGAGGCTTACGAGCTGACCAAAAACGGTTGGCTATGGTACACCAATATAATGTTTTTTCTGCATCCTGAACCGGATAAAAAGGTGCTCTGCGACAGCTTTGAACGGCGAGAGCAACAGCCTGGACGGCTCGACGGTGTGCGACATTTCCTGTTGCCGGAAAAGCCATTGGCTTTTGCGTGATTGCATGAGCAACACCAACCTCTCTAAGACCCAATTTCCCCAGCTGCTGCTGGCAACCGGCTTGTCAAATCTGACGGATGGTATCTTCAAAGTGATTTTGCCGATCTCTGTTATTGACCTGGGAGGTACTGCCTTTGAGGTAGGAATTGCGACAGCGATCCTCGCCACGTCATGGCCGGTGTTCGGCATGATTGCAGGGGCGTGCTCTGATGTCTATGATCGCCGGAAGATCGTTGTGATTTCCAGCACTTCCCGCACCATTGCATTGCTGTTCATCCTGATTGCAACGATGCTGCCCGGAACCAACGCAATATTTGCCATATTTGTTGCTACCGCTGTTTTTGCAGCGGCTGAAGCCTTTAGCTATACCGCTCAATCCGGCATTATTACAAAGCTTGTACCGAAAGATCGCCGCTCGTTTGCTAATTCGCGCCTATCTTTGGTTCGAAACAGTGCTGGTGAATTCGGGGGGCCTTTTCTGGCTGCGACCTTGACAAGCGTGGGGTTCATCTGCGGCTATTACGTTTCTGCCTTTTCCTGTCTCACCGCCACGCTGCTTATTTATTCAATCAAAGGCGATTACACACCAATCGACATTGATTCCAGCTTTCATAAGGAAAAATCAGCCCGAACAGCTCTTGCGGATATTAAGAAAGGGCTGGTCTTTCTTATGCATCATCGGGAATTGCGGACGATGGCCATTATGGCGTCTATGCTGGCCGGTGGTTGGGGCGTCTGGATGGCCGTCATGCCTGTTCATCTGGCACACAATCTGGTCCCAAATGACGCCGGTGCTGTATTTGGCACCTTCATGATGGTGTTTGCTGCTGGAGGCCTGCTGGGCGCTTCTCTGACCGGCTTTCTTGCCAAGTTGTTTGATGAACGAACTTTGCTGCTTTCTGATTTCGTAGGCACGTTCCTGGCCTTAATCACGCCAGCGTCGACAGACAATCTCATCCTGATTGGCATTTCGATATTCCTCTGCGGCGCTGGAGGTTCCATCTGGGGTATTATCGCTGCTGTGCAGCGGCAAAATCTCAGTCCAGACAACATGCTTGGCCGCGTCACCGGGGCGTTTCGGCTTGTCGCCTATTTGCTCATGCCGGTTTTTGCGCTGATCGGCGGGAATCTCGCAGAACGAGTGCCTATCCCAACATTGTTTGCTGTGTTCTCGGTTATTCCAATTATCGGCTGTGTGTACGCTATGACATATATTGGGGTCGGGTCCGGTTGGAGGCGAAATGACACCGAAAGAGATTTTTGACCGTCCCAATTGAGCCCTTGTGGATTTTAGCGCTGGAAAGCCTTGCTTTACAAAGGCTCTTTTTTGTCAAAAAAAGACTAAAGTTAAATTGGTACAGGCGGCTATACTTTTGTAGACACAGCATTAATCTGCAAGAGTGTCATTTCGCCTCCAACCGGACCCGACCCAATTGCGGCCAGCAAAAATTTGATGGCCTTACCAGCACAAGGAAAAGCGGCTTTGTCGCAAAAATTTCAGTTCTGCTGAGTTATGTCACGATCGGTGCATGTAACTCAATGAGGTGGAAGCGGATGACGGTGAATTTCAATGGTGCTCACTTTCCCAAAAGTGTCATTCTTTACGCTGTTTTCTTCTATGTCCGTTATTCAGTTTCCTATCGTGATCTGCAGGAGATTATGGCTGAACGTGGTGTAGACGTTGACCATGTAACCTTGAACCGCTGGGTTGTTCGTTACTCGCCACAGATCGCAGATCAAGCACAGAAGCGTAAACGTCGAACGCTTGGATCCTGGCGCGTTGACGAGATCTATATAAAAGTCAAAGGCCAATGGACCTATCTATACCGGGCCGTTGATCGTGACGGACAAACTCTTGATTTCATGCTTTCCGAACGCCGAAATCTCGGCGCTGCGAGACGTTTCTTTAAAAAGGCCATTGCAAACAACGGCGCTCCGCACAAAATAGTCATTGATAAAAGTGGAGCCAATCTGGCCGGAGCACAAGCTGTAAACACAATCCTGAAAATCACGGTCACGGGCAAGATGATCGAAATTCTGCAAGTCAAATATCTGAACAACATTGTTGAACAGGATCATCGTTTCATCAAGCGGATCACCAAACACACATTGGGCTTCAAGGCGTTTGACAGCGCATCAGCAACGATTGCTTTCATCGAAGTGGCTCATATGATCCGCAAGAAGCAATTCGCCAACAACAACCGCTCGCCATTCGAAGTTTTTGCCGAACTCGCAGCATAATTGCGCCCACAGATAAGGCCGTCGTTAATCAGCTAAAAAATTTGCGACAGAGCCCGCTTCGCTGCCCCTTCGATCTTGTCCCGGCAACGGCCTTCGCGACTTTCTTCCCCTGCCGAAACCACCCCACGCGACAGGTCGCGCGGGGACCCCGGTTTTGCCGTCATTCCTCGCGGATCAAGAAAGCCGCTCCCGGCCGCCTTCCACTGCGTTCCAGCCCAACGAGCCACCCCATTGCGCGAGCGCAACGGGGACCCCGGGGGTACCAGTCGATCGCCCCCGGTCTCACGACCGTCATCGAGGTCGCGATGGGCGCGGCCCGACCAAAGGAATGAGACACATGGCTACCATCGGCACCTTCACCTCCACGGGCAACGGTTTCAACGGTTCGATCAAGACCCTCAACCTCAACCTCAACCTCAACCTCAACGTCAAGGCCCGCTTCGAGCGCGTCGAAAACCCCTCCGACAAGGGCCCGCACTTCCGCATCTACTCCGGCTCGGTCGAGCTCGGCGCCGCCTGGCAGAAGGTCTCCAACGAAGGCCGCGGCTACCTCTCGGTCAAGCTGGAAGACCCGAGCTTCCCCGCTCCGATCTACGTCACCCTGGTCGAAGTGGAAGGCGAAGACGGCATGCAGCTGATCTGGTCCCGCGAACCGCGACTGATCGCCCCCCAAGAGAGGGCGCCGCCGAAAGGCGGGGCCGCTGCGTCAATCACAGCATTTACAGCATTTCTGTAAATGCTGGATTTAGGCGCGGGAAAACGCTATATTCGAATCTGAACCGACGTAAAGGAAACCACCATGCCCCGAATCCGTGGTTCTTATTCAACCAGCGATCTGTCCCGGAAGTCGGGCGATATCATCGCCGAGGCGCTCCGCCATCCGGTCACGATCACCCAACGCAACAAGCCGCGTCTGGTGCTTCTCAACATCGAAGACTATGAGCGGCTCATGCGCCAGTCCGACGGCCGGTCAGTCGGCACGCTCCAGACGATGACGGATGAACTGTTCGCAGAATTCGAGGCCTCGGTCGATCGCTATGCGGAAAACGATGAGGCCGGCCGGTGAGCAGTTATGACGACATCCAGACAGCCACGGTCATCCGGTATCCCTATCTGTGGGCGCGACAGGCCGCCGAGGGCGAGACCGAAGGTCGAAAGGAGCGACCGGTCGCTGTCGGCGTAAGGCTTGCCCGGCCCAGTGGCGACATGGTGCTGTTCTTCCCCATTACGACCAAGCAGCCCGAAAAAGGCCGCTTTGTCGCTGATATACCGACAATCGAAAAGCGGCGGGCCGGACTCGCCGTCGATTTGCGTCTCTGGATCATCCTCGATGAATACAATACGGATATCGTCGGACAGTCGTTTTATCTTGAACCCGAACCTCCGATCGGGCGCTTCAGCAAGGCTTTCTTCCTTCCTCTCCTGCGCGAATTCATCGCGCGCCGGAAATCAGCGACCGAGGTGAGCCGGGTCAGATAATTGTCCCTTTCCCTGGGCCGAGTGGCTGATGCTCTGTCATGACAGAACGGACACGACGAGGGGCAGGCGCGCGA
Organism: Brucella sp. NBRC 12950; assembly: GCF_030268145.1. Lineage (NCBI taxonomy): Bacteria > Pseudomonadati > Pseudomonadota > Alphaproteobacteria > Hyphomicrobiales > Brucellaceae > Brucella > Brucella sp. NBRC 12950. The sequence goes on along the minus strand of NZ_BSQC01000009.1, from coordinate 59,236 downwards.
AGAACGCCAATCCCCGCTCGCAGCGCCCTCCGGGTTGAGTTCGGCCGTTCCGATCAGGGCGGAACCAGATCCGCAACTGCCGGCCGCAGTCCGCTGCGCCATCCCGGTAACGTCGTTTCGCGTCAAAGCCGATATCAACGCTAGCAAACGGCATCGGGCGGCCCTCACCATTTGATCCCTCAGTTACAGCGTCTGCATTCGATCGTTAGCTGGGTATCTGTCTGGTTGCCACGCCATCCGCAGTGTTTCGCACCCGCGAAAGGGCTGGCCTCTTGATGAGGAGGCCGGCTGATCGATCTGGCTGGTTACTCATCACTGCGACATGACGTCGACGAGGGCAAGCCGGTCTTCATTCCCGTTTCCGACAAAGCCACGTCCATCTTCGTCCTCGATGTGACTGGTTTGACCGAAGTCCAGGGGCGCTTCGCTGCCCCTTCGATCTTGTCCCGGCAACGGCCTTCGCGACTTTCTTCCCCTGCCGAAACCACCCCACGCGACAGGTCGCGCGGGGACCCCGGTTTTGCCGTCATTCCTCGCGGATCAAGAAAGCCGCTCCCGGCCGCCTTCCACTGCGTTCCAGCCCAACGAGCCACCCCATTGCGCGAGCGCAACGGGGACCCCGGGGGTGCCAGTCGATCGCCCCCGGTCTCACGACCGTCATCGAGGTCGCGATGGGCGCGGCCCGACCAGCAAAGGAATGAGACTCATGGCTACCGTCGGCACCGGCTACGTCGCAAATTTTTTAGCTGATTAAAGACGGCCTTATCTGTGGGCGCAATTATGCTGCGAGTTCGGCAAACGGTGTTGTCACATTGATTTTTCGTCAATCGATTTGCGATAGTCGGGTAGGATGAACAGCTCGTCGCCGACCTACAAGAATCATCGCTTCCATATTGAAATCGTCGCCCGCGCAATCTGGCTATATTTCCGGTTCAATGTGAGCCTGCGCGAAGTAGAGGAAATGATGCTGGAGCGCGGTGTGGCAGTTTCGTATGAAACAATCCGCCGATGGTGTAGGTCGCACGGTTCCATGATCACAGCGCGGTTACACCGCAAACCGCCTTCTTCCAGCGACGTGTGGCATCTCGACGAGGCCGTCGTTCGCATCGGCGGGAGAAAGTGCTGGCTGTGGCGCGCCGTGGATAAAGACGGATATGTCCTGGATGAAATCGTTCAGGTTAGCCGCAACGCCAAGGCAGCCAAACGATTGCTGGTCCGTTTGCTGAAGAAACAAGGCTTGGCGCCCAAGCGCATCATCACCGACAAGTTGCGATCCTATGGCGCCGCCAGGCGTCAGGTCATGCCCGCCGTTGAGCATCGCTCTCATAAAGGCCTGAACAACAGGGCCGAAAATTCGCATCTGCCCTTTCGAAAGCGTGAACGAACCCGGCAAGGATTTAGGTCGATCAGATCGCTGCAACAATTTGTCTCGATCTTCTCAGCCGTCCGAAACCATTTCGTTCCCGCCAAATCAAATCGCCCCGCTGCCCAGATCCGATCCTTCCGTCAAGCCGCAACTACCCAATGGAGGATGGCCGCGCTGCAACTCGCCTGAAACCCACCTTGCCGCTTCCACGCGCCCGCATGGCAAACAACGTGACAGCACCAATTTTACTATTCGTGTGCTTTGACGACGGCCAAAAAGGCCGAGCCATACCGTTCGAGCTTCGTATCGCCGACACCGGGCACATCAGCCATCTGGGTGCGTGAAACTGGTCGGGCTGTGGCCAGTTCGATCAGTGTTCGATCGTGAAAAATGACGTAAGGCGGCACATTTTGTGAACGCGCGATCTCGAGCCGCTTCTCGCGCAACGCGTCAAACAGCGCCTCATCACGCTCGGAAAGGGCGGATGTTACAGATTTCCTACGCGAAACAGTACCACGCGATGGCTTCAATTTCGGCGGAACACGCAACATGAGCGACTGCTTTGCGCGCAAAAACTGCCTGCCTGTCTCCGAGATCGACAAACCGCCGTGTCCGGCAAAGTCGACATCAATCAGCCGCTGCGCGACCAACTGCCGTACGATCGCGCGCCAGGTGTGATTGTCATGCTCGCGGCCGATTCCGAAAGTGGAAATCTGGTCGTGGCCAAAGCGGCTGATACGCTCATCCTCCACGCCAAGAAGGACATCGACAATATAGGCTTGCCCGAACCGTTCCCCGGTTCTGTGAATGCAGGACAATATTTTCTGCGCGGCTATTGTCCCATCGAAGAGGGATGGCGGTTCAGCGCAGGTATCGCAATTGCCGCATGGTTCGCATCGATCACCGAAATAAGACAGCAGCACCTGTCTGCGACAGCTCGCGCTTTCCGCGAGCCCAAGAAGTGTGTCGAGTTTCTGCCGTTCCATCCGCTTGCGCTGATCGGGCGCGTCGGATTCCTCAATGAACCGGCTGCGCAGGACGATATCGTCATAACCGTAGAGCATCATTGCCTCGGCTGGAAGTCCGTCGCGCCCCGCACGCCCTGTCTCCTGATAATAGGCTTCGATGCTTCCTGGTAGATCGAAATGGGCGACGAAACGTACATCCGGCTTGTCGATGCCCATCCCAAAGGCAATCGTCGCCACCATGATGACCGCTTCGTCATGCTGGAACCGTGATTGGTTCGCCTCGCGCGCAGACTTCTCCATGCCGCCGTGATAGCAGAGGACATCGTAGCCCAAGCTGCGCAACCATTCGGCTGTTTCTTCTGTCTTCCGTTTCGAAAGACAGTAAACGATACCGCTTTCGCCCCGGTGATCCTGTAGAAATCGCTTCAACTGCGCGCGGGGATTGTCCTTCTCCATGATCGCGTAGCGAATATTGGGACGGTCGAAACCGGTGATGAAGGCATCGCGCTTTTCAATCTGCAGATGCGACAGGATTTCCGCACGTGTTGGCTCGTCGGCGGTCGCGGTCAATGCCATGCGTGGCGTGTCGGGAAACTGCGCCATCAACACATCAAGCTGCCGATAGGACGGCCGGAAATCATGTCCCCATTGCGAAAGACAATGTGCTTCGTCGATTGCGATCAGCGAAAGAGGCACCTCGCTCAGGCGTTGCAATGTACCCGGTCTGAGCAGGGTTTCAGGCGCCACATAGAGCAGATCAAGCGCCCCATCATGGATATCACGCCATAAGGCCAGCCTGTCATCGCCAGCAAGGTCGGAATTGAGTGCCGCAGCCTTCACACCCGCTTGCCGGAGCGCTGAGACCTGATCGGCCATTAGCGCCAGAAGCGGCGAAACCACTATCCCCATGCCTGGCCGCGCAAGGGCGGGAATCTGATAGCACAGCGATTTACCGCCGCCCGTCGGCATCAGGACGAATGCATTATTGCCGGCTATTGCATGCGATACAATCTCCGCTTGCCGCCCACGGAAGGTATCGTATCCATAAACGGTTTTGAGAATGTGGATGGGGTCGGTCATTATCAGGCATCAATTGTTGTTCAGATTCTGCGCCTACATTCATAGCAGACAGCAGCGGAAAACAAATCCTTCATCGCAAGTATTGAAGCCTGCGATCACTGCGTCAGTACGCGTTGCGGATTTCAAGCAGTCTTTATCCGAGGCCCCAGCAGACTAAGGGACAAACTACCGATCATGAATGCACTTTCTAGTGATCTGTCCATTAGGCGTCAGATTCTCGCGGTATGAGTTGAGCACGTCGAGTTTTTTTGCGCCTCGATAATCCCATTTCTCAAATCTTCAAAAAGCCCACGCGGCAACACTCTGTAGTGGAAGGTACCATCAGGTTCTGGGCGTAAGTCATAGTCCGGCCATGTGAAACGGTTAAGTTCATCAAAACGTATCCAATGCCGTGCGCTATCCAGGCCTAAGCTTTTGCAAACGCTGGCTGGAATTTCGAGGGACATGCTCGCATCAACAGGCGCAGCGTGCGTGATCGGCGATTGCTGTCGGCTGTGCATTTGAAGCGAGTTTCTGCCGGGCCTTAAGACCGTTTTCACGCATCAGTCTCGCCGCGCGGTGACGACTTGCCCGAATGTCTTCTTCATTCAGTTCGACGTGCATTCGAGGGCTACCATAGGCTTCACGTGACATTGCAAACTGATTGCGAATATGCGCCAGAAGACGCGATCCCATGCATAATAGCCACTGATGCTGACACCTGCTAAGGTGCACAAAAGCGAGATATGGTCCTTCTCCGTATCGATAAAAGCAAACTTCATCGACTTGTCTTTCGAGCGAAGAAGGCTGTCGCTTTTTTTGGTTTATCAAGATGCAGCATAATACTATATTATCTGCTGCATGTTTTCCCATGAAATCGTTCAAATGTCAGGAACTATGTAGCAGTTTATTGATATGGCGACGCGGATGTGCCGTCTAAGGTAGATTTAGACACGTCGTGTAAGTTCTGTTGAAATTCGCGGCGCTCCATTCAAAGACAGAACGCCGCAAAGCACTCGCTGAAGACTAGTGAGCAATCAGCTCTTCAACGATCTGCTTTGAATTCAAAGCAGATGGATAATATGTCGGCCAGTTGACAACTTCATCGAGCAGGGCACTGCGGTCATTGCCCCAGAAGAGATGATAGTGGTGTGCCTTCGCTGGATAAATGCCATGATCACTGAACTGGATAAACTGCGGCGCTTTTGCATCGCCTTCTGTCTTCTTAAAGATGAAGCGAACGCCACGATTTCCCTTCTTGTACGTCAGGACTTCATAACCATCGTAAACATAGCGACCTGCAGCTGGCTTGCCATCCTCGTAGAAGGTCACCTTGTCGCCTTCAATAGTGATGCGCTCTACATTCGTTTTATAGCCAGCGTCATATTCTGCCCGAATCTGCTCCGCAGTTTTTTCGTTGCCTTTTGCTTTATGTTTCCAAACAGGGTCAAGACTACCGTCCTGAAGATAAGGATAGACTGACTGCCAGTCGCCTTCGTAATCTGAAAGCGGGCGATCCTTGATCTGGCTATCCTCAAAGATACCTTTGTAAATCTGAGGATCTCCATGGCTATGAGCATCGCCATGCTCATGAACCTTACCGCTGCCGCCAGCAACCGCGATATTGTAGGGTTTGCCATCGACCTTAATGGTGCCAAGCTCCTTCAGGTCAGTTTTTGCAATGCGGCGGACGACTCCGGCATTTGGGTCACTCATAACCACTTCATCACCAGCCATAGCAATGCGCGGGCGTGGATCATTCCAGTGTCCATCCATTGAGTAAGGTTCTGTTACCTTAGCACTTTTGCTCAGTTTTCCTTCCAGAATATCAATTTGATGAAGAGTGCCATCTTCTGTCAGCACATATCCAAACCTGGCATTTGCCGGGTCAAGTGCGAAATCAATGCGGCGGAATGGGAGTTCGATGTAGCGGAAATTCGGCTCATCAGCCGGATCCACGACAACCAGACCTTTAGGCCCGTAGTTTCCGAGGAATACCTGCATACTTCTGGCACCAAGCAGCGTGCCAGTTGTTTGGCCGCCCGGCAAATCCGCTGGGTAAGCCAGCATTTTTGTCTGTGGGCCATCCGGACCGGCAGTCACTGTCAAAATACCTTCTTTACAGCCAGCTGCGAGATAAATGCCGGAGAAAGCCTCTCCGTGAATACCCGTGCATGTCGCAACCTCACCAGCCGGGGTGCCGTCAGCTTGTACAGCCTGAAGGCCAACACGCGCTGGAGCCTTGTCGCCTTCGACAGGCTCTTCGGATGCTACGGTGGTGACCCAGTATTTTCCAACCGGTGCAGCAAAGCCATGATGAGGCTTACCCTGCTTCAGCTGACTGCCTTTCAGTTCGCCCTGAGAAAGCTCATAACCATTCAGAATTTCTGCGTAACCACCTTTATCGAAATTGACGACAATTTTCCCATCATGATCGATCACATGAAAAGGCCGCGGTCCCTTAAGAGGTGTATCGATAGCTTTTGGCTCGCTGATATCAATATCCGAATGATCACCATGCGAGTGCAGAGAAATACCGCTGTTAATAAAGTGAACCGTGTCATTATCTGACTCAACAGCAACGATATTGGCGCCATCATTCATGCTATAGAGTTTATTTTGACCAGTCGTTTTGAAATCCCAGCGGTTCTCTGGTTTACTGAGATCAAAGGCTGTCACCTTCCCATCAGCGTGATCGCCAACGAATACACGGTACAGCGTTACATCTTCATCATCATGGGCAAAGGCAGCTGGGCCGCCGAGGCTAACGGCAATCGCCAGGGCGGACGCGCCCATTATCCAGTGTTTCATAATCAACTCTCCTTAATGATATTACATAACATTCGTCGGACACATATTAGTGGCATGACTGTTTGAGCTCAGCTTTTGTTGATAGCCGACATGAGGGTTTTGACGTTGTAGCGCATCATATCGATATAGGTTGGCGCTGGGCCATCAGATGGCGACAGCGCGTCCGAATACAGTGTGCCTCCGAGCGTCAGCCCGGATTCCGATGCGATCTGCTCGACAAGACGGCTGTCAGCTATGTTCTCGGCAAAGACGGCGGAAGCACGCTTTTCCCGGATCTCCCGGATCAGCGAAGCCACATCGGCGGCAGATGCCTCAGATTCGGTGGAAACGCCTTGCGGAGAAAGGAAAGCAATGCCGTAATCCCGCTCGAAATAACGGAAGGCATTGTGCGCGACGACAGCGACGCGGTGATCCTGCGGGATCGCGCTGATCTGCGCCTTTATGTCTGTATCGAGCGCTGCGAGCTTTTCGATATAGGCGGCGGCATTGGATTTGTACGTCGCACAATCTTCAGCATCGGCTGCACAAAATGCCTTTTCAATATTCTGGACGTAGATTTTGACATTGGCGACCGATTGCCATGCATGCGGATCATTGGGTGTGGCATGGAAAATCGCTTTGCCATCGACAAAGTGATAGTGCCCACCCTTGGGGTCGTTTAAAATGTTGGCACCATCGGTGACGGTGGTGACTGGCACCTCTGCCTGGCTGGCCTCAATCAGGCGCTCCATAAAGCCCTCGAGCAGAAGACCATTGACAAGGATGACGTCGGCGCGCGCCAAAGCCATGGCATCGGCTGGGCGTGGTTCATAGACATGCGCATCACCATCAGGCCCGACAAGTGTTTTGAGCTCAATATGTTCACCGCCGACCTGTTGTGCCAGATCTCCAATGATGGAGAAGCTAGCAACGACTGACAACTTTTTATCTTGGGCAAAGACCGGAGCGCCGAATATGCCGAGCGATGCGGCGATGAGACCAGTGAGAAGGAGCGTCCGTTTATTCATGATTTTTCCAATTGCAGTTTGAGATCAAGCGGCTCTGTGAGCAGAGCGCGGTAATCGCGACAAAAGCAGGCCACGCGGGCTTGCAATGACGGATATGAAGTAGATTGCTCCAGCAGAAAGGATAATGGCCGGACCCGAGGGCAGGGATGCGTGATAAGACAACAACAATCCCGAAACTGACGAGAGCACTCCTATAACGACCGAGAGCAAACACATCGCAGCAACATGCTGTGTCCAGAACCGGGCGGATGCCGCAGGTAGAACCATCAATCCGACCGACAGCAATGTTCCGAGTGCTTGGAAACCGGCTACGAGGTTGATGACGACAAGGCCGAGAAAAATGAAATGCACTAACGAACCGAGCCGGGAAACTGAACGCAAAAATAATGGATCCATACACTCGGCCACTAGCGCGCGCCAGAACAGCCCAAGAGAAACCAGAGTGGTAATAGCAACCAGTGCAATGAGATTGAGTGCATCATTGTTCAAAGCAAGCACAGTTCCAAACAAGACATGCATGAGATCGATGCTCGATCCACGTAATGATACCATCAGCACTCCCAATGACAGCGAGATCAAATAGAAGGCGGCCATAGAGGCGTCCTCTTTCTGCACCGTCAGACGTGCAACCGCACCAGCCCCGAGCGCCACAAAAATGCCTGCGATCAAACCGCCGATCGTCATTGGCACGATCTGCAACCCGTACAGGAGAAAGCCGGCAGCAGCACCAGGAAGAATTGCGTGAGCCATTGCGTCGCCAGTTAAGCTCATACGCCTTAACATTAAAAATACGCCCACCGGACAAGCGCTCAGCGACAGCAGCAGAGCGCCACCAAGCGCCCTTTGCATGAAGGCGAATTCGATGAAGGGAAGGAACAGAGCGTCATAGAGCATGGTCATGCCTTGGCCGCAGCCGCTACGCGCTGACTAGTAATAGCTGGCTTCTCAATTTGTGCATGCTTATGGCCGTGATGGTGATCGTGACCAACCTCTGCGGGTTCACACCACGGAGCATTCTCGTTCCAGGCTTCATGGTAGTGCCTGGCCCGTAAAAGATTTTCTGCAGACAAGGTTTTTTGCACCTCGCCCCACGCGATCGGCTGCCGTGCCAACAGCAGCGCTTCCGGAAAATGCTCGCGCACCAGATCAAGATCGTGCACAACGACCATCACCGTACGGTTTTCATTATGCCAACTTTTGATCAGGGTTATCAGATCAATTATAGTGCGCGCATCAACGGCATTGAACGGCTCATCGAGAAGGATGAGATCGGCATCCTGTACCAACACACGTGCAAACAGCGCCCGCTGCATCTGCCCGCCGGACAGTGTGTCAATCGAGCGCTTTTCAAAGCCCTCCAACCCGACGGCCTTGAGTGCATTGGTGACGGCCTGACGGTCTTCAGCGCGGTGACGACCCAAAAGACCACGACGAGGCCACAGCCCAAGCGACACAAGATCAACTACACGTGCGGGGAACGAGCGGTCCAGTTCCGACTGCTGCGGCAGATAGGCAAGTCGAGTGCCAGCCGCTAACGAGCAGGCGCCATCCATGGGCCGCAGCATCCCAACAATACCCTTCATCAGGGTTGACTTGCCCGAACCATTGCCGCCAACAACCGCCAAAAGGCTACCCTTGCGAACGACACCACTCAGATGATGTACAGCAGGATGGCGATTATATCCCAGCGTCAGATCGTCAAATTTCAGGCAGGCATTGGGCATGGATAAGAATCTCTTGTTCTTCAGGCAATTGACATCGCAGTGATATGTAATGTTATTACATTAGTCAATTGCATCGTTATAAGATAACATAACCCATCCATGAAAATCAGCATCTCGTCTGAGCCGATGTGATTTCTGTCAGATTGAAGGATCGTCTTTTCGGTAAAAGCAGTTGATTGTAAGGAGAGGAAGCTCACTCGAAACCAACGTTTCGTACTCTCTGTCCTTGAGGAGACGGAGCAGCCCTTGAGTGCATATCGTATTCTCCACAATCTCCGGCAAGTGGGCTTGAACGCACCTTTGCAGGTTTATCGTGCGCTGGTCCGCTTGATGGATATGGGGCGCGTCCATCGTGTCGAGAGCCTTAGCGCATTCGTGATACGCAGTGATGCCTGTCCGGGCCCGATCGCAGGAATTTTTAACATTCCAGATCTGCGATGCGTGCGGTCACGTGGAGGTGTTTCACGACGATCAAGTTGAAAGAGAGCTTTTAAGTCATTCTCTCAAAGCCGACTTTAGGACTCGAAAAACCGCGATCGAGGTAAGGGGGATCTGTCGGAACTGCCAATGACTACAAAGTAGCCTCAGTATTTTCGGAGACGCCATCTCAAGTAGATCATACTTTAGGTGATCCCTTGCTGAATGGCGACGCTTAATGTGTAGTTGGTTCAACCTGTTTTGAAAGCTCGTCTGACGGACTTCACTTATAGCTTGGATTCTTGACTAGCACTCCGAAACCGCAACTACATGTAGTTTGTACTAAAGCTTAGGCGGTTCAATCAGATGCAACAAGGGCAGGAGAATATCCTGCCCTTGGTTGTCCGGAGCTCTATCGTTCACACATGTTACAGTGCATTGTTCACGAGGGTTTCGGCTTCAGCCAGAAGGTTAACCGTGCGAAATGGTAACGGTTTTGACGTGCGTAAAGCCATAAAGGGCTTCAAAGCCTTTTTCGCGCCCATGCCCGGATTTACCGACACCGCCAAAAGGCAGCTCAATACCGCCTCCGGCTCCATAATTGTTAATGAAGACCTGACCAGAATGAAGCTTGCGCGCCATGCGCAACTGGCGGCCGCCATCACGAGTCCAAACGCCCGCGACAAGACCGTATTCGGTGCCATTGGCGATCCTTAAAGCGTCCTCCTCACTATCGAAGGGAATGAGGACCTGCACCGGACCAAAAATTTCCTGCTGTGCGAGGGCATGATCCGGCTCTACTTCCGAAAACAAAGTTGGCAGAATGTAGTTTCCTTCGGCCGGTGCGTCGGCATGTAGTTTGCCCTGCGCTGCGACGTTGAGCTCGGCTTTTCCGCGTTCGATAAAATCAGATACGATTTGTTTCTGCTTTTTGGAAACGACAGGCCCTAGATTGTGCGATTCAACGGCCGGCCCCACCACGAGACCTTCGTAAATCTCGATCATGCGTCGCTTCACATCTTCGTAAATGCCACGCTGTACCAGAACACGAGACGCTGCTGAACAGGTCTGACCGGCATTTTGCATGCATGCGCCCACGAGGACTGGCATGGCCTTTTCGAGGTCGACATCATCAAAAACGATGTGTGGCGATTTTCCGCCAAGTTCCAATGTCACTGGGACGACGTTCTTCGACGCCGCAGTCTGAATGGCAACGCCGGTTCCGACGGAGCCAGTAAAGGAGATGTGCTGGATTCCCGAATGGCTCGAAAGAGTTGCCCCTACATCTGCGCCATAGCCCGTTACAACATTGAGAACGCCCGCTGGCAAACCAGCTTCGTGCGCGATTGCGGCAAATGCCAATGATGACAAAGAGGCGTCTTCTGCCGGTTTAAGAACGCAAGTGTTGCCAGCGGCAAGGGCTGCTCCGACGCCACGCCCCAAAATCTGCATTGGGTAGTTCCACGGAATGATGATCCCACAAACCCCATGTGGCTCCCGCAAGGTATAGACGGTGAACCCATCCTGGTAAGGGATGGTCGTTCCCATCAGCTTGTCCGCCGCGCCTGCATAGAATTCGAGATAGCGTGCGAGTGCAATGGAGTCGTTTCGAGATTGATTGAGCGGCTTGCCAACATCCAGTGTCTCAATCATGGCGAGTTCTTCGGCTCGCTTGAGAACTAATTCTGACATTTTCATGAGAATGCGTCCGCGCTGCGTCGCAGTCATTCTACCCCATTCACCGTTTAATGCCGCATTTGCAGCAGAAACGGCCGCATCCACTTCCGCAGGAGTGCCGCGGGCAATTTTCCCAATGATTTCGCCCGTCGATGGGTTTTCAACCGCAATGGTCTCTCCTCCGGCCGGGCTCACCCACTCTCCGTTGATAAAGACCTTGGTGGAATCGATCCACATCAGTTGATCCAGTGCCATATTTTCCTCCAGATAAAATTCCGACGCCAGATAACGTCGGACATGAATGCGCTATTCTTCAGTAAAGAATGGTTCCACCCTCAGACGCGAATTGTAGATATGAGCTCTCATCGCGTTGCGTGCCGCAAAAGCATCTTTCATGCGAAGCGCCTCAAGGATGGCTTTATGTTCGGTTACAGCATCGGTGGTAATTTTTGTGTGATACCGAATCCGAAATAGATTGGCGTGAATATAAAGACGCGCCATTGCTTCGGCGACAACCTGGTTCCCCGCGATTTTAAGGATACACGCGTGAAACGCATTGTCACGCTCGGCAAACCGCCCGAAGTTTTCATGATTATTCGTATCAGCAAGCTCCGCCATTTCGTCGCAGAGTTTTTCAACTAAAGTAATGTCGTCCGGTGTTGCTCTTATCGCGGCTAAAGCGGCCATTTCGGGTTCAAGGAGATCGCGTGTCTGATAGACATCGCGAAAATGCTTACCCTCCGGTAGCGCGGCAGCACTAAAACCAGAATTGAATTTTTGTGCAACCAAGCCATCTGACTCAAGTCTAATCAACGCGGCCCGGATCGGGGTTTGTGAAACCCCAAACTGCCGCGCTAAAGCATCGACAGAAAGTCGCTCTCCCGGTGGTATACGCAAAGCAATCAGGTCGGCAAACAACGCATTGTAAACGGTGTCGCCGATCGGATGTCTTATAGCGTCTCGATCCCCTGACATAGTGGCAGGGTCAATCGTGCTGAGTGCCTCTTCCTTCGCCATTATGTGTCCTCCCTGACATGGCTTTCATACCTCGGCGCGATCGTGAGGTCAGATTTTGAGTTACCGTATCGTATCGGATTATTGGTGTAAACAGTGTTTCTTGGATTAATCAAAACCGGGAAAAGCAAACGATAGAGGGATTTTGCAAAATGTGGAAACTTCATTTTCCGTTTTTTGCACGTAGAATGAGTATTCCCCGCCTTTATATAAAATAACGGTATAACAATGACTTAGGATGATATCTATAGTTCGGCAAGGTAAATTTATGGAAACGTGGTGATTGGGAAATTTGCAAGATCGCGATAAAAACTGGCTTGACCTGCGCTTCAATACCTCTATCGTATCCGATATGATTTATCGCCTCAGCAAGTGTTGAGCACCCGAGGAGGGGTGTGAGTGATAAAAGAAAGGAGGACTCATGTCAGGTTATCCGTGGGAAAATGCGCTCAGGTGCCTTTGCGTCTGATATTTCCTAGGCGTCGTTAAGCAATGTAAAAATACCTATTTTTACAACTGATGGGACCAGTGACTAAGGTAGTTAGCTGCAAGGCGAATGCTTCTCAGTTCTGGGTCGGTGGCTTTTGTCTGTCGAGTGGTTGCTACTCGAATTGAGCAGGCAATCTCCAAAATCTCCCTCTATCTACGAAATTCTCTCCGTTATCGGATAACAGAGTTCTAGGACAACACATGCAAACTGTTGCCAAGGTTGAGCAAACTGCACTTGCGGCTCTTCAAAAAGCTGGGATACCGCGCAATCATTCAGAAATTCAGACGTCTTTGCTTCTGGATGCCGAAATGAGAGGAGTGCCGTCCCACGGCCTTCTGCGGCTACCGCGCGTTGTTGAGCGCGTGTTGAATGGTGTGACCGATCCTCTCGCTAAAGGTATTCATAACTGGCGCGGTGAAGCGTTTCTTGAAGTGGACGGCCAGCACGGTCTAGGTCCTGTTGTAGCTATGTCTGCACTCGACGCAGCGAGCCAGCGTCTCAAGTCAGCAGGTTCGTGTGTGGTTGCTATCAGCAACTGTGATCACTTGGGAATGCTTGCATGGTACGCCGAAAAATTAGCCCGTCAGGGTAAGATCTTGCTCGGAATGACAATCAGCGAAGCGTTGGTGCATCCATGGGGAGGACGGCGTGCCATGATTGGTACCAATCCATTGACAATCGGGGTGCCCGCCGAGCCTGAACCATTTGTTTTCGATATGGCTACCAGTCTGGTGTCAATGGGCAAGATCCATGATCACGCCAATCGTGCTGCACCGATCCCAGCTGGCTGGGCGTTGGATGCGGAAGGGTCGCCTACTACCGATGCTGAAAAGGCAAAGACGGGTTCCATAGCCCCTTTTGGTGGTGCCAAAGGATATGGTCTGGGATTGGCGTTTGAGGTGCTGGTAGCGGCTCTGACGGGTTCCGCGCTTGGAACTGCGGTCCGTGGGACCCTCGATTCTACCCACCCTTGCAATAAAGGCGATCTGTTTATCGTCATGGAGCCCGCGTCGGGCATGACAAGTGTCATTTCAGACTATCTGAATGAAGTGCGCGATACTCCCCCATCTGACCCGCAAAACCCGGTTCGTGTCCCTGGCGACCGCTCCGCAAAATCCCGGATTCGCGCTGAGAAGCAAGGGCTGACGATCGCACCAGAAGTGTGGGAGCGCATCCAGCACCTTGCTCAGACTGATCTGATGCCAGCCAACTAAGGAGACAAATTTCATGCAGTTTGAGTATGGCGTCACACGCGCGCCGCAGCGTTTAGTTTTTGGTGCAGGTCAGCGCCGTGCACTGGGACGGTTGGCCGCGGATATTGGTCAGCGCGCGCTCCTGTGTACGGATGCCCGGATTGGTACACTTCCACTTCTGCAGGAAGTAGTTGCGGATCTGGAAGCCCACGGTATCGAAGTTAAGGTCTTTGCGGAGACTGAACCAGAACTGCCTTTGGATGGCATCACAAATTGTGCGCAACGCTATCGGGATTTCAATCCAGACATGGTGATTGGCTTGGGTGGCGGAAGCTGCCTTGATCTCGCAAAGTTAGTCAGCCTGATCCTCACGCATCCGGGGTCACTATCGGATTATTATGGTGAATTCAAAGTGCCAGGTCCTGTTTGTCCTGTGATTGCAGTTCCAACGACCGCGGGTACAGGATCAGAAGGCACACCTGTTGCCGTGCTTGCAGATCCGCACCGAGTGATGAAAGTTGGCATTTCCAGCCCATATCTTATTCCACATACGTCAATTTGTGATCCTGAACTGACTCTGACATGCCCGAAAGGCTTGACCGCTATTTCGGGTGCGGACGCTTTGGCGCATGCTATCGAAGCCTTCGCAGCAGTTCGGCGTGAACCAACCAGTGACTTGGCATCCAGTCGCGTTTTTGTTGGGAAAAATTCACTATCCGATTTTTACGCCCTTGAAGCGATCAAGCTCATTTTTGCGCATCTGCAAACTGCCGTTGATAACGGCGATGACATTGAAGCACGTTCTGCGGTGATGCTGGGCTCGACTTTTGCGGGACTGGCATTTGGCAGCGCCGGAACGGCCGCAGCCCATGCAATCCAATATCCGATTGGAGCTGAAACGCATACTGCACATGGTCTTGGCGTTGGCATTCTCCTTCCCTATACAATGCGTTTCAATACAACAGTGGCTGCGGCGGATTATGCGAAAATAGCGCGAGCCATCGGTGCGGCAACGGAAAGTCAAACTGATGAACATGCAGCAGGACTTTGCATCGATGCGCTATTCGCACTTTTTGCACGCGTAGGCATGCCTGCGACTATCAACGAAATCGGCGTCACAGATTCCAAACTCGACCAGATTGCTGAACTGTCGATGAACGCTGCTCGCTTGATTGAGAACAACCCCCGTCCTCTTAATTCGAATGCGATTAGATCCATTCTCGTTGACGCTATGGCGAGCTAGAGCAACTCTATCCTTGGGAATTTTTATATGAACATCCAACAAAAGTGGCCTACTGATCTGTTTATTGGTGGCGAATGGAAAGCTGGCAGCCGCGATAATCGGATCAATGTTTTTAATCCGTCCGACAACTCTGTTCTCGGTTCCGTTGCGGATGCTTCCCCTGAAGACGCTTTAAGTGCGGTAGATGCCGCAGCTGCTGCTGCGGGCGGATGGGCCGCAACGCCAGCGCGACAGCGTTCGGAAATTTTGCGCAATTGTTTTCAATTGATGATGCGCGACAGTGAAAAGCTTGCACGGCTTATTTCGCTTGAAAACGGTAAGGCACTAAAAGATGCGCGTGGCGAAGTCGCATATGCTGCCGAATTTTTCCGGTGGTTTGCAGAGGAAGCCGTACGTGGCCATGGGGATCTCGGTACTGCTCCTTCGGGCGATAACCGCATTCTCGTGAATTATCAGCCCATTGGCGTTTCATTGCTCATCACGCCTTGGAACTTTCCTGCTGCTATGGCGACGCGCAAAATTGCTCCAGCCCTCGCTGCGGGTTGCACATGCGTCCTCAAACCCGCGACCGAAACACCACTGACTGCCTATGCAGTCGCGGCCATCCTTGCTGAAGCAGGAGTTCCAGCTGGTGTTGTAAACGTCATAACATCTTCGACAACAAGCAAGGTTGTTAATGCGATGCTTGATGACCCACGCGTTAGGAAACTGTCGTTTACGGGATCAACCGAAGTCGGACGTGTTCTATTGCGTAAAGCCGCTGACCAGGTCATCCATTCCTCAATGGAATTGGGCGGAAATGCTCCGTTTGTCGTCTTTGAAGATGCTGATCTTGATGCGGCAATCGATGGCGCAATGATCGCTAAAATGCGCAATGGCGGTGAAGCGTGCACCGCAGCAAATCGTATCTATGTCCAGCGTGGGATTGCTGAGACTTTTACTGCCCGGTTAACCGAACGCATGGCCGCATTAAAGGTTGGTGCCGGTGTCGAGGAGACGACGGATTGCGGTCCATTGGTCAATGCTGCAGCCGTTCAGAAGGTTGCTGAACTGGTGGATGATGCTGTTGCCAAAGGTGCTCGCATTACGTGTGGTGGGAAGGTTCTGGAGCAAGCTGGGCACTTTTACCTGCCGACCGTTCTTGCAGATGTCCCTGATACTGCGGACTTGGCTTCCGAAGAAATCTTTGGACCTGTTGCGCCAATCTATATTTTCGACACTGAAGAAGAAGCAATCCGGCGCGCCAACAATACCGAGTACGGTCTGGTTGCCTATGTCTATACGCGTGATCTTGCGCGTGGTCTGCGGGTCTCGGAAAAGATCGAGGCTGGAATGCTTGCTCTCAATCGCGGTCTCGTCTCCGATCCGGCAGCTCCTTTTGGTGGCGTGAAGCAGAGCGGTCTCGGGCGCGAAGGTGCACATCACGGAATGTTGGAATTCATGGAAGCAAAGTATATCGCGACCAATTGGTAAGATTGTCGAAACAGGATTTAAATCATGACGAACTATAAAATTGCGACAATCGCCGGCGACGGTATCGGCCCGGAAATTACAGACGCGACTATCAAAGTACTCAAGGCCGCCATTGGTGAAAACACACTTGATTTTCAGATGTTCGATGGTGGTTCAAACCATTATCTGAAAACCGGCGAAGTTCTGCCGGATGATACCTATCAGGGTTGCCGTTCGGCAGATGCTATCTTGCATGGTGCAGCCGGATTGCCGGGTGTCGTCTATCCAGATGGCACCGAGGTCGGAAATGATCTGCATCTACGACTACGATTTAAGCTCGACCTCTATGCAAATGTTAGGCCGGTCAAGCTTCTACCCGGCGTCTTGTCACCACTTCGTGCCTTTGATGGTGGTGGAATTGACTATGTGATCATTCGTGAAAACACCGAAGGACTTTATGCCAGCCGTGGCGCAGGGGTCGTTTTGCGTGATGAGTTTGCATCTGACAGTCTGGTAATTACCCGAAAGGGGACAGAGCGCGTGGCGAAGTTTGCTTTCGAGCTAGCGCAGAAACGCAATGGTGCTCCGCGTGATGGAAAATCGCGCGTTACCATCTGTGATAAAGCCAATATTCTCAGAAGCTATGCATTTTTCCGGAAGGTTTGCGACGACGTCCACGCTGCCTATCAGGATGTTGAAATCGACTACGCTTATGCCGATGCGATTACGGTCCATATGGTCAAAAAGCCAGATTTTTACGACGTGATTGTTGCTGAAAATATGTTCGGTGACATCATTTCT
Organism: Brucella sp. NBRC 12950; assembly: GCF_030268145.1. NCBI lineage: Bacteria > Pseudomonadati > Pseudomonadota > Alphaproteobacteria > Hyphomicrobiales > Brucellaceae > Brucella > Brucella sp. NBRC 12950. The sequence goes on along the minus strand of NZ_BSQC01000009.1, from coordinate 42,014 downwards.
GATCTGGGGGCTGCGACAGTCGGTGGAATGGGTATTTCACCTTCGGGCGAGATCGGCGACACATATGCCCTTTTTCAGGGGGCACACGGATCTGCGCCCGATATTGCTGGTCAAAATATTGCAAGTCCTGTCGCAACAGTTCTCTCGGCAGTGATGATGCTGCGCTGGCTTGGCGACAAGAAGAGCGACTCTCGACTTGTAGAAGCGGCGAACCGTATCGAAAGTGCTGTCGGCCGTGTCCTTGCTGCCGGACAGACTGTCCCAACCGATCTCGGTGGAACTGCAAAATGTACCGAAATGGCAGACGCAATCTGCCGCGCATTGGCCTAAGGAGAACAGAAATGACCAACAAAAAAGTCGGTATTATCGGCGTTGGCCTTATGGGGCATGGTATTGCTCTGAACGTGGTCACAAAAGGGTGGCCATTGGGCTTCCTTGATCATCCGGGAAACCAGCCAGTTGATGATCTGCTCTCAGGCGGCGCACAGAAATTTGCAAGTAAGCAGGACTTGGCGGAGCAGAGTGACATCCTCATTCTGTGTGTGAGTGGTACTCCCCAAGTAGAAGACGTTCTTCTCGGTGATACCGGAATTCTGAAGGCAATTAAGCCAGGTACGATCATCATCGATTGTTCCACAGCCATTCCGTCATCAACTACGCGCATTGCCAAACTGGCCGAAGCAGCAGGGGGTCGATTCATCGACTCACCTATGACAAGGACACCACTGGAAGCAGCACAGGGGAGGCTGAATCTTCTGGTTGGAGCCGATGACGAACTGTTTGCCTTGGTCCGTCCATTGCTGGAAACTTTTGCCGAGAACATTTTCCATGCAGGCAATGTTGGATCAGGACACAAGCTGAAGCTCCTTCACAACTATGTGTCGCTCGGTATGGTGACATTGCTGGGGGAAGCCGCAGCTTGTGCGAAGCTAGGCGGTATTTCGCCTGAAATCTTTACGGAAGTTTTGGCAAAAGGTGGCGGTTACGGAGCAGCCTTTGATCGCGTCAGCCCATTTGTACTCAATGGCGATAATTCGAAAATGAAGTTCTTTGTTTCAAATGCGCACAAGGATCTCAGTTACTACATGCAAATGGCAGAGGATGTTTCAGCACAACGCAGCACTGCAAACGGTGTGACAACTGCCCTTCAGACGTTGCTCGATGCTGGGTTCGGTAACGATTTTCTGTCAGAGACACCGAAGCTTTTCGAGCAGGCTTCTAATGCAACAGAAACTGTGAATTGATCAGTAATTCAAGCGGCTCACACCGCTGAACAATAATAAATGGTCGGGTCTGATCTATGTGCCTAGCAGATCCGACTGATACGGCGAAAATCTGGAAATCAGGATTCGGACAGGCGATAGAACGCCTTTGTCTGAAGCGGCTGCGCTTTGTCAAAAATAGCGTGGATGCGCGTGTTCCGGATCGAAATGTGAAATGACATCTAATCACTTTTGGGAGGAACTAGAGTGCAGGATAAAATATCCAGACCTGCTGTTACGGCAGATATAGAAAAAAGCGCCATTCGAAAAATTTGCTGGCGGCTTGTGCCGTTTTTAGCGCTGATGTCGCTGATTAACTTCCTTGATCGTACAGCAATTTCCTTTGCTGGCCCAAATGGCATGACCGATGACCTGGGGCTTACTGCGGCTCAGTTTGGTTTTGCAGCCGGTATTTTCTTCGTCGGTTACATCATCCTTGAAATTCCAAGCAATCTTGCATTACAGCGTGTTGGTGCGCGTCGTTGGCTCGCTCGCATCATGGTTACTTGGGGAATTGTTTCGCTTTTGTTTACCTGGGTCAGCTCTGTTGAAGGGCTGTATTGGTTGCGCTTTTTGCTTGGTGTAGCGGAAGCAGGCTTTTTCCCAGGTGCAATTCTCTACCTGAGCACTTGGGTGCCAGCAACACATCGTGCAAAAATCCTCGCACTGTTTTATGTTGCGCAGCCTTTCTCCACTGTCGTCGGTGCGCCTTTTGCGTCCTGGCTCATTGATGCGCATGGCCTGTTCGGTCTAGAGGGCTGGCGCGTTATGTTTATGGGTGTTTCTATTCCTGCTATCATTGTTGGTGTCGTGACCTGGTTTTATCTGCCGGACGGCCCAAATGACGCGAAGTGGCTGACCAGTGACGAAAAGAAATGGCTTTTGAATGCTGTTTCGCGTGAAGAAAAAGCCAAATCGCATAGCCACAGTGCAAGCGCAGTTTTTGATGCGCTTCGCAATGGCAGAGTTTGGCTGCTATCGGCCGTCTATTTCGGACTTGTTTACGGTCTGTATTCTCTCGGCTTCTTCCTGCCAACGATTATTGCTGGATTTGAAGCCAAGTTTGCCACGAAATTCGACGTGATGCAGAAAGGCCTGATCATCGCGATACCTTATCTTGGCGCGTCAATTGGCCTTTATCTCTGGAGCATGGATGCAACGCGTCGCGGTGTTCGAACTTGGCATATCGGTATTCCAGCGCTCGTGGGTGCATTGAGCATTCCTGTTGCACTGCTAATGTCATCGCCTGAAGCAACTATTGCCGTTGTAACCGTTACAGCAATCTCGATTTTCGCCGCGCTTCCAACTTTCTGGTCTCTTCCAACCCGCTTTCTATCAGGTGCGGGCGCCGCGGCGGGCATTGCTCTCATAAATTCTATCGGCAATGTCGCAGGTTTTTCTGCGCCCTATATCACCGGATGGGTCAAGGACATGACTGGAAATTATGAAATGCCTATGTTCATCGTTGGTGCCGTCATGTTGATGTCAGCGATTATTGTGATGGCAATCACTTCAAAAGTGCAGCCTGTTTCATCGCCTGCGACCTCCAAAGCACTATAATCTTAAGCTGCTCAACCCGACGCAATAGCGTCGGGTTGTTCTTGATTGGCAATCTGTAAACGATGGTGGTGCGATATCCGTTCACCATTGCCGGCGATGTGCTGCATTCCCTAAGTCGCATTGCGCTCAGGCGCCGGACCTGGCGCTCGGCCCGAAAGGCTTGCGCAGTCTGCGACAGGTGGAGCCTGGAGCCTCATTTGATTATGGGGAAAAGGCCAGCGCATCTTCCGACGGGTCATGGTCACCGATAAGCTTCGATCCTACGCTCAAGGGAAGACAGAACCGATGCTGGGCATCGAGCATCGATCTCACAAAAGCATCAACAATCGAGGAAAACGCACATATTCCGGGGCGACGACGGGAGCGGTGTATGATACGGTGCAAAACGGCCCGGCAATGCCAGCGTTCGTCTCAGTTCACGGCCAGATCGCCAGACTCTTTCTTCTTCACCATAAACATCTCTCCGCCCCTGATCATCGAAAGCTCTGCGCCCACGCTATCGCAACATGGCATGACATTACCATGTCGCCCAGTGAATGAGAGACGGCCTGTGGAGAGAAGTGAGTTCGGCCCCAGATTAAGGCGACGTCTCCTTCCAAGGAGTTCCGGCGCGTCGTGTGATAGAACTTGATCACCTCAGAAACTTACAACCCAGAGCAATTCGCTGGGTGTCAGAATGCAACAACTCCAGCCACTAGAGAAGTTTTTCGCGCTCTCCCGCGAACACCCCCAATATTATACTTCAATCACTAAATGGCTTCCAGTTCAGCGCATAGCGCGCAAATAGCAAATGGCCGCTGCGCGTTAGAGCGCCTTTGTCCACCAAATCCTGCAGATCACGGGTAGCCGTGGCGCGCGAGGTCTTTGTAATGGCGAGATAATTGTATGCACTTTAGCCTCCAACAAAGCCTTCGGACCCGGCTTCAAACAACCGTGCGACAACCTTTTCCTGGCGTGGGTTGAGGACACGACGGAGCCGGTCATAAAAATGCGCTTTGGCGATATAGAAGCTCACCCGTTGCAGGGTGAGCTGCTGGGCTGCCAGCACTGTTTGCCCAAACCAGACCAGCCATCCTGCCACATCAAGCGTACGCTGATGCTGTTCCAGTTGTGTGTAATAGGCTTTGCGGTTCTGTTCGATGGCAAAACTGAGCAGGATCAGACTCGGCTGACCCAGTGACTGCGCGAGCGCTTTTTCGGCCAGTGCGCGGCCAAGGCGCCCATTCCCGTCGTCAAAGGGGTGAATACTTTCAAACCAGACATGGCTAAGCGCTGCCCGGGTCAGCGCGGGAAGGGGAGACGTGCCGTTGGGTGCCGTCTCATTGAACCATGCAATCAAACTGTTCATTTCGCCCGGTAGCTGTGTTGAAGGCGGCGCTTCGAAATGAATAGTGCGACGGTCCGGATGTTCGGAGACAATCTGCATGGCGTCATTGTGCGTCCGGTAGGCGCCAATAGTTTCAAGATGTCGGTTGCCTTGCATCAGCATCTGATGCCGGCGAAGCAGGGTTGGGTCGTCAAGTGGCGGCGCGTAACTGCCATAGACATCGATCGTCATCTCAGCGATCCCGTGTTCGCGCGGTTGCACCGAGCGCCGATCAGTTGCTAGGCCAAGCTGTCGCCGCAGTGAGGACTGCACACTGAGCCGGTCCAAAGTCTCGCCCTCGATGGCGCTTGTCTTGATCGCTTCGTCACTCAACAATTCTATGCGTAAAAGGTCGCGCTGTTCTGGATCAATGTGGCGCACAGCGCCGATGACTTCACCGGAAGAGAGTAGAAATCGCTGTTCCATTGCCACGAGCGCAACCAAGAATCTTGACTCCAAATCAGTATATTAATTTTATCTTTACTAAGCTGGTCCGAGACAAAAAATCTGAGGGTATGAACTTAAAATGTAAGCGGACCGGAGTGCAAAGCGAACACGGGATTTCACCTTTAAGAGCCTGATATCATTACCTTCATTATGATTGAGGATCTAAGTTCGTACGAGAATGCAATGGCGCTCGAACAGCACATCGAGGAATAGCGGGCCGGGGCCAGGAACACGCGGGATCGCGGCGAGCGCCGGCAGTTCGAAGCCGAGCTTGCGGCGACGATCGCGGAACGCGATGCCATCTGGTCGGTCGGAGAAAACTGCATGGGAGAGCTTGCCTCATAGGTAAGCTTCGTGCATTGGCCTCTCCGGTGGTAATGGGGCGGTGGCGGAGCCGTCTGGCCACCGGATGTGGGGCGTCCAGCCGGACGCCTATTGGTCTGTGGATAGAGATTTGGCGTAGCGGTCGAGCACAGCCGCGATGTCGTGCTGCATGATCGTCAAGGAACGTGTCGTATGCACCTCGAATGCGATGTTGCGGTCGAACACCGCAAAACAGACCTCACCGGGGTCATGTCGAGAGAGATACGCAATTCCATCCGGCTTGTCCGGATGCTCCCACAATGCGTCAGCCCATACACCGCACGGCTCGTAAGGACCAGTCGAAATCGCGTTGTCGGTGCCTAGTACGTGAGGACCGGCGCCGTGCATCGTAACCATACGGAGATCCGTCCGGCTCGCGAGCTCCGTCACCGATCTACTGGCGATCTCCCGTTCGGCAACCATCAGCCTCTGCGGATTGCTCAAAATGGTCTCGGCAAACGCGCCAGCGAAAGCATGCCCTATATAGAGCACACCGAAACGGCCACTGGTGCTGTCAAAAGGATAGACCGGATCGTTACCGGAGCCTGGACCGTAGAGGATCGGGTCAAGCTGTGTCCGATGAATGCGGTGCAGAATCTGCCCGGCCTGAATGGTCGTGATCGGCAGTTCTACAGTCTTCAGCCAATCAGGGGGCGGTAGCGCTGCTCCGGACGGTCCTCTTGCCGACGGTGCCATCAGGCAAAGCCCTCGCCGGCATTGGCGCGGACAAGCCGCTCGACCGCGCCGCGATCTCCCTGCCGCAAGGCGTCCACTGGCGACCGGCCGCCGAGCACACTATCCGGGGCCAAGAGGAAGTCGAGCGTTGCCCACGAGCCCTGGTCTTCGAGACCGCGAACCACCTCAGCAATTCCCGGCAAAACCTCACCGTCCCGGAATTGGCAGACCGGGTACTTCCAGTCGCTTCCGTCCCGTACGGCGAGGATCACTTTGCTGCGACGTCGCTTGTCGATCGCCTGGCGGGTGATGCCGGCAACCTTGCCGGCGTCCTCAGCGGAAAGGACACCTCCCGCACGCTGGAGCAGCCATGAGCGATGCTCGACGTTGCGTGCGAGTGCCGGTGCCATCGGGTCGAGATCGGCCACCGCCTCCCCGATAAATTCGGGATGACTCAGGATCTGCGCGAGGGTTCCGGCGCCCGTGGGCGCGCCAAGGGCTGCGGTCAGTGCCTTCGATGGGGTTGTCGCGGCGATCCGCTCGAGCGTCGACATGGCGCGGCGCAGAAATGCGGCCTGGACGGAATCCGGATTCGTCTGGAAACTAAGGACTAACTTAGTTGAATGAACGGAACGAGACATAATGGCCTCCATTGGTTGTCGTGGTATTTACATAGTAATTCGATCTACCGCGTCAACTTGCACGACCCGCACGCAGGTGCGACCTTTCATCGACATCGATCGTGTCGAGAATTGGCGCCCCCCTGTGCGATCCGCCTCCAATCACGCCCTGTGGGTCGCTCCACGCTGAACGCGAGCACCGACGGTGTTCTGTTCATCCGGCCACTTCACTGTGTTTGTGACCGAGGTCTCTGCAAGGGACTCTGTTGAAAAAATCCGGTTGGCAATGAAACTCCTCATTCTCTGCTGTTAAGCGGTCTGACCGTGTAGGTCCTGGGCGAGCACTTCCACGGCTTCTGTCAACGCGCTCGGCCCGATATCAAAGGCGCGTTCAACGATACGCGCTTTCCCACGGATATCTCGTGTCAGGTTGAAACTAGAATTCTGGCCCTTGCGCAACGCCCGTATGACCTCGAAGCCCTCAATCGTCGGATATGCCCTCTTCAACGTCTTGAACCCTCTGATCGGTCTGATCAGCTGCTTTGCCATGCCGTGGTCAGCCTCGACAACATTGTTCAGGTAACGCGTAGGCGGAAATAGCCATACTTATACTGGCTGCCTGTGCCCGAACGCCAGACAAAATAGTTCTGACTGCTAATGCAGAACAGAAGGCAATTACGTCGAAGGATCATGCTGCTCACATTGGGAGGCTGCTTTGTGCAATACGGATTTCTGTTTGCCACGCGCGGTCGCAATGCCGGTATCAGTCTTACGGTACCCGCAAAGGAAATCGAAGTATTGCGCCATGTTCAGCCCGATCTTTTGCGTTACGTCCAGAATAGAGACGGCAATAGCGGATGGCAGGGGGCTTCGCTAATCAGGCATTAGCAGCAATTGCTGCCGGCGCTTAGACAACCTTTCTGGAAGTCATGAACCGATATAGAATCGCGGATTTGGCCACGAACAAAAGAAAGTCGCCTTCCGCGTCACTGCCCAAGAAGTTACTGTGCTTGACTTATTTTATGGTGGCCAAAATTGGCAGGAAGCCTAATCTGAGCATCGAAATCGTGATCGTCATTCTTGACCAGAAACCTAGCAACAATCCGCTTTGAAGTTAAACTAGGCTCACTCGATGACCGACGCTGGAAGTTGAGGATACGTAATTTTCTTTGGCAGCATATTTGGGGAGATTCGCACTTTACAGACGGGCTTTTTGCTTCAGAAGGGTTCTGGAGCTACAAAGATCACAACTGGCCAGGAACTGACGGTTTTCGAACAGAGAACCTCACTGTTTGTTCAGGATAAGATCAGCGGCTTTTTCAACGATCATGAAAGCAGCGGCTTGCGTGTTACCGGCGACGATCGTTAGCATGACTGGAAATCAATGATTTCTTCTCATAGGACCGCAACACGGTTTCCAGGGTTTGGGCCTTCCTTGAGACGCGACAGTGCTGCGGGCAGGTCATCAAATTTCACGGCTTCGATAAGTTGAGGGTCAAACCGTCCCTCGCCAATCTGTCGAGCAATTACGGATCCAGCGGCCACGAGTTGCCCCCATTGATTGTCGCAGGCATGAGCGTGCATGGCGTTGAGACCGACTTCATGCAGGGAGATTGTGGTGGTAAAGGCGGGCAGGGGCGCAGTTTCCTGGCGGTCCTGGATGCAGACGAGATGCCCGTTGGCTGTCAGCAGTGGTGCAAGGCTGGCGGCATGGGCGCCGCTGACCATGTCGAAGACGGCATGCAGCATCTGGTGCTTTGTACGCCGCTTCCATTCTTGCTTCCAGCCGTCGTTGCGGTAATCGGTAACTGTGGCTGCGCCGAGCGAAAGCAGACGGTCGGCCTGCGATGCGGAGGCGATGGCGTGGACGATCCACCCCCTGCCACGAGCCAATTGCAATAGCGCGCCGCCAACTGCGCCAGACGCGCCTGTGACGAGCACATGAGCGCCGGGCTGGAGAGGAACTTTGTCAATTGCTTGCTGCGCAGTAAGCCCGGGGCATGGAATTGCAGCTGCTGCGGCAAAGGGCAGACTATCGGGCAACGGAATGGCCGCACGCGCTGGAATGACCGTATACTCGGCGAAGGAGCCTGGGCGCAGCAAGTCGTTATGATAGGCGACGCGCGCTCCGACACCGATATGGCTGACGCCCTCACCGGTCTCCTCCACCTCACCGGCCCCGTCGACGCCGGGAATATGTGGCCAGGACCAGGCATCATGTCCCCATTGAATGAACTTCCAATCAACCGGATTGAGGCCAATTGCCTGATTGCGGATCAGCACCTCGCCGCGCCCGGGGCGTGGCTTCGGCATATCGCGCAGTTGCAGGATATCGGGATTGCCGGTCGTGTCGTGAACCCAAGCTTTCATGGCATGCTCCTCAGCAAATGGAATAACCGCCGTCGATGGGAATCATCGCGCCGGTGATATATCCAGCGTCGGATGACAGCAGGAAACGCACGACGGTTGCGATTTCTGCGGGTTGCGCCCAGCGCCCCATGGGGATGCGCGAGCCGATGCGTTCGGCCCGCTCCGCGTCGGTTCGCGCCTTTTCGGAAATGCGCGTTTCTACCCAGCCTGGTGCAACTGAATTGACTCGAACCCCGCGTGGGGCCCAGGCAACGGCTTGCGATCGGGTCATCGCGGCGACAGCGCCCTTACTCGCAGTATAGGCTGGCGCACCGGGTGAGCCGAAGATTGCCCACATCGAGGCAACGTTTACGACAGCGCCGACCGCGGCCTCGAGCCGTTCCAACAAACCGGTCGCGAATGCGAAGCTGGCGGTAACGTTGACGCGCATCACCTGCTCGAACGCATCCGTTTCCCATTCCTGCTGATGGCGCAACATGCCGGCGCAATTGACGAGGCAGGCAACTGGGCGTCCCTCCGGCAGAGTGGCGATGCTGGCAGCGGTATCGGTTAGATCGACCTGATGAAAGATGATGTCGGCGCGTAGATCCGCATCCTGGTCGAGACCGAGCGCGATAACCTGGTAGCCCGTATCGGCCAGCAATTCCGCGACCGCCCGGCCGATTCCGGTGCCGCCGCCTGTCACCACGGCAAGCGCCTTCGCGGGGTCTTCAATAGGCATTTTTTCCTCCTGTATTTTCTGCTTCGGTGCGTTACGCGGCTTTTATCTCGATTGCGCGCATTGCCTCGACGAGGTCTTCGACCGTTAGTGGCCGCGGAAAATTCAGCATATGCGGCACTGCAATCGAAGCATTCGCGACGGCTCTTAAATGTCCATCCTCGATGGGGCGTCCCGCCAATGCGGCAAGGCACAGAGGCAGGCCTGTATGCCGATAGATTGCGGTGAGGGCAGTCGGCAGCGCTTCGCCGAGAAGCCAATGGTGAACGACGAGCCCATAGGCGACCTGAAATCCATGCGGCTTGCCTGCAACACCCGGAACATGCGTCAGTCCACGGGTCAGAGCATGCGGCACCGAAAGGCCACCGCTTTCGAAACCCAGGCCCGCCATCAGGACCATGGCCTCGGCCGCCGCATCGAACGCCATGTTCGGCTTGCCGGTACCGGCGGCGTCAAACGCCGTAATCGCTTGTTCAACGAGCGTGTCGTAACATAACGATGCGATTGCGCCGGACAGGTGTGTCGGACGCGCGCCAAACATGTTGACGCCGCGCCCTTCGGCGCAGGCGAGAGCTTCTGCTTTTTTCGACAGTGCATCACCCAGTCCGGCAGCAAACATGGCTTGCGGCGCTCCAGCAAGAATCTCGGTGTCGACAACGACGAAATCAGGGTTCCGCGAAAGATGCCTGACTTCGAGCAAAATGTCGTTCTCGTCATAGAGCACGTAATTCTTGCTGGTCGGCGCATCGTTTGAGGCAACCGTCGGGACGGTGATCAATTTGAGCCCGCGCTTGTCGGCCAGTGCTTTGCCTGCGTCGATGGAGCGGCCGCCTCCGGCGGCAATGACGATCTCGGGAGTCGATTGCCCAAGGGCATCGGAGAGGCGATCGGCAGTTTCCAGCCCAAGCTGACCCTGGAAGGGCAGAACTGTAAGGTCCATGCCGAGGTTATCGAAGGTTCGACGGAGGATCGGCTCGACAAGGGGGAGTATATGGATGTCCGCCACAAGTACGACGCTTTCGCCGATCTGCGCGGCAAAACCACCGATGCGGCCAAGTATTCCACGGCCCTGAATATAACGTGACGGCGCACCGAAGACTTTGAGCTGCGCATCGAAAATAGTAAGGGGATCGGACATTTTTGCTCTCAAAAAGTTTAGATATATGATATATGATAATTACTGAGACGCAAGTGCCTTGTGATCGTTTTTGAGGAAGAACCGTATGATTTCCGGAAAAACCCGCTTTGTTCCCCTGCTGGCCCATCCCGCGCGCCATGTGCGAACGCCCGCCCTCTTTAATGTCGAATGTGCCCGTCAAGGGATCGACATGGTCATGGTTCCGCTCGATGTACGTCCGGACATGCTGACGCAAACGGTCGCGAGCATGAAAGCGATCGACAATCTCGCCGGCATGGTCATCACCATTCCTCACAAAACTGCGGTCGCGGTGCTCTGCGACCGAACAGTTGGAGCAGCAAGCCTTGTCGGGGCCTGCAACATCATTCGCCGTGAGGCCGATGGCAGCCTGACTGGCGGAATGTTCGATGGCGAGGGTTTCGTCGCCGGCCTGCGGTCGCAAGGACATGAGCCTTCAGGCCTTCGTACGCTTCTGGTCGGCGCAGGCGGCGCGGCAAGCGGGGTGGCACATGCATTGTTGCGGGCCGGCGTGACCGATCTGACTATTGCCAATCGCTCCATGGAAAAGGCAGCTTATTTGGCGCAACAGCTCGTCGCAGCATTTCCACATGCAAGCATTGCGGCCGGGGCAGCGGACCCCGCCGGTTACGCGCTTGTCATCAATGGAACAGCTCTTGGGATGCATGACGGCGATGCTTTGCCTGTCTTGCTCGAGCGGCTCGAAGAGGGGGCAATCGTTGCGGAAGTGGTGATGCAGCCGGACATGACGCCGTTGTTGGTTGCGGCCACGGCGCAGGGTTGCCATGTTCATCGGGGCATCCATATGATCGAACAGCAGGTGCGTCTGCTTGTCGATTTCCTCAAATGACAAAAAAGGCCGCATCGCAACGCGATGCGGCCACGTCCTGTTTCGCAAAACGTCAGACGCGTCGTCTCGCATTTGCACTAATACCCTGCATCAGCACCGCCAGGATAATGATTACGCCCTTGATGATCTGTTGTGGATAGGCGGGAACGCTCATCAGGTTCATGATATTGCCGATCAGTCCGAGGATAAGGACCCCAATCATTGTATTAACGATCGTTCCCTTGCCGCCCGAAAGAAGCGCCCCACCGATGACGCAGGCGGCGATGGCGTCAAGTTCCAGGCCGATACCGGTGACCGGCGTTCCCACCGCCGTGCGCGCCGTCACGAAGATGCCGGCAAGTGCGGAAAGTGCACCACACAGCGTGAAGGCAAGGAACTTGTAACGCCAGACAGGAAGGCCGGCGAGACGCACTGCGTTCTCATTGCTGCCCGTCGCGATCGTGAGACGCCCCCAATTGGTGCGCCGCAAGAGGAAGATGAAGAGCGCGATGACCAACAGCACGGCCAGAACCGGCCAGGGTAGGCCGATGCCCGGCATGCCCTTGCTGCCGAATTCAGTTAGAATTTGTGCGGTCGGCAGCTCCCGTGGGAATCGGACCGGCTGGCCGTTTGACAGCATATAGGCGAGGCCGCGGGCCATGGTCATCATCGCAAGTGTCGCCACAAATGAGGCCATGCCAAAACCGGCCACGAGTACACCGTTGATCGCGCCGAGCAAACCGCCGAACAGGGTAGCGCCGATCACACAGAGAACAAGTGCAATGCCGCCATCGAAGGGCAACGCCGGCATGAACATGGCGACCCCCATGCCGCCGATTGCAGCGACCGAACCGACCGAGAGATCGATGCCACCGGTCAGGATCACCAGCAGCATTCCGATCGCGACAAGGGAAAGTGGAGCAAGTTGCCGCAACAAGTTGAAGATATTTTGCAAAGTCAGGAAGTGTTCCGAAAGCACACTGGAAACGACGATAAGCGCCACCAGCATGATGTAGATGTTGTAATTTATCAGAATGGAAACGAGGCTCGCGGCCTTTGGGTTAGTGGACATTCTCGCGCCCCATAGCAAGTTCGATGATGGCTTCCTCGGTGATGTTGGCGCCGGATAATTCGCCAGCAATCCTTCCGGCGCGCATGACCAGCACGCGGTCGCACATGCCGATCAACTCAAGCATTTCCGAGGAGACCATGATGATGGCGGCGCCGTTGGCCGCCAGTTCGTTGATGACACGGTAAATCTCGACCTTCGCTCCGACATCGACGCCACGGGTCGGCTCGTCGAGTAGCAGCACCTCGCAGCCGGAAACGAGCCATTTCATCAGCGCAACCTTCTGTTGATTGCCGCCGGACAGGGTGCCTGCCTCAGCGTCGATGCTAGCAGCCTTGAGGTTAAGCTGTTTGCGTAAGCTTTCCGTCGCCGTGCGTTCGTGTCTGTCACGCAGCAAGCCGAAAGGCCCGAGATGGGGGTTGACCGGTGTCATCATCGCATTGGTGAGGATCGGCAAGTCGAGAAGGCAACCCTGATGTTTGCGGTCTTCCGGAAGCAGCCCAATTCCTGCTTGCACGGCTTCACCGGGTTTACGGATGCGAAGCGGCTTGCCGTTTAGGCGGATCGTGCCGGAAGCGAGCGGGTCTGCCCCGAAAATTGCCCGCAAGACTTCGCTGCGACCTGCGCCGACGAGGCCGCCAATGCCCAATACTTCGCCGCGCCGGACCTGGAAGCTGATGTTGGAAACCAGCGGACCTGTTTCCAGCGCCTCGACGTCGAGGGTGACGGCGCCCAGCGTCGCCTGCCTTGCGGGAAAAAAATCCTTGAGTTCGCGGCCAATCATTAGATTGACGAGGCTTTTGTGGTCGAGGGCGGTGATCTCCCAGGTGCCAACGCTCGCGCCATCTTTCAGCACCGTAACGCGGTCGCAAAGGCTGAAAATCTCGTCGAGACGATGAGAGATATAGATGACACAGACGCCGCTTTCGCGCAGACGCCGCACCAGCTTGAAGAGTTTTTCCGTTTCATGGTTGGTGAGAACGGCGGTGGGTTCGTCGAGTACGAGGATCGAGCATTCTCGCGAAAGCGCTTTGCAGATCTCGACCACCTGCTGGTGGGCGACGGTGAGATTGCCAACGATCTCATCGGAATTGATGTCGTCAAAGCCCATGCCAGCAAGGAGTTCACCTGCGCGGCGACGCATGGCGTTGCGATCGACGAACAGGCCATGTCCCAGCCTTTCGATGAAAATGTTTTCAGCCACGCTCAGATGGAGCGCGAGCGAAAATTCCTGATAAATAATGGAAATGCCCTTGCGGATCGCGTCCTGAGGACTGGCAATGCTTACAGGAGCGCCGTCGATGCAAATTTCGCCGTCGTCATGAGTATAAGCGCCTGCGAGGATCTTCATCAGGGTCGATTTTCCCGCGCCGTTCTCGCCCATCAGTGCATGGATTTCCCCGGCACGAGCGGAAAATTGCGCGCTGTTCAAAGCGGCGATGCCGCCGAATTCCTTGGAAATTTCCCGCATGTTCAATCGGTCCATCTCATCCTCCTTTGCGATAGAGGCGGGCCTGAAGAAGGGCCCGCCGGGTCACATGGGCTCAGCCTTTCAGTTCGGTGATCGTCTTGAAGGGCGGAACGGTGTAGCGGAAGAAGGGATTGGCGGTGTCGGGATCAATGAATTCGTCGGCATTCTTCTGCGTCACTATCTGCGAGGGATAGTACGAGCCAAGCGGTAGGTTGTTAGCGTCGAAACCTTTGTCGAAGATCTGGTTTATAAGCGTCACGACGCCTTCACCGGTATGCGAACCTGAGCATAGGCCGGTGACCAGCATGTCGCCCGATTTCACTAGATCGAGTGCTGTGCGGAAACCGTCCGCCGCATTAGCGACGGCGATCTTGCCCTTGAGGCCCTGGTTTTCCAGCGCCCGCAACGCACCCATGCCCATGAAATCATTTTCTGCGAGGATCAAGTCGAGCTTGGACGAATGCGCTGTCAGTATGTCTTCGGCCGCATTAAGACCGCCTTCCTCGGTCCAGAGACCGACACCCATTGCAGTGACGTTGAACTTCACCTCCGGATAATCGAAGGAGCCGCCGGTCTTGAGTTCCTGAAACTTCTTGAAGCCCGCGAGCATCGCGTCTTCCTTGGTAAGTTTCAGGCCAAGCTGTTGTGACCGCTCATAGATGATGCCGGTGATCATGCCGTTGACGCGGCTTTCCGATGTGGAATTGCCGACGGTGCCGAGGATCGCCGCCGCGGTGATCGGGGTATCCGCTCCATAATGCTGCGCGACGAAACGGCCAGCCTCGAAACCATTACCATACGGGTTGAAGAGCACTGTAGTAACAATCGGGCTATCATCCGGCACGGTGCCGAGCGCAATCACCGGGATGCCAGCATCGACGGCACGCTGGGCATCGGCTGCCGCAGCGGCGAGATCGGTCGGATCCATGACGATGACATCGACCTTCTTGGCGATGAAGGCATCGATCTGGGCCGAGGTCTTGGCCGGATCGCCATCGGCGACCTGAACATCGAGTACGTAGCCAAATTCGTTCGCCTTGGCTTTTGCTGAATCGACGACGCTGACGAACCACGGGTTGCCAAGCGTGATTTCTGTCCAGCCGATGACGAGTTTCTTGGAGGGGTCTCGCGTGGTGCTTGGCAGGGCCTTCTCGATCGCAGAGCGATCCGCCATGGCGGGATCGATGACACCCGACAGCGCCGAGTTCGGCAGTAAAGTGTAGATTTCATGCTTGTCGGCGGCAATGGCCGTCGTCGCGGCCAGCCCAAGGGCCGCCATGCATAGCATGCGGGATGCGGATTTCAGGAACCTCATGGTCTCTCTCCCTCTTTTGAAGTTCGATGTAAAGGATCGCGCGCCCTCCCGGCGCGCGACCACGGCAATCAGCAGATGATGTCGCGGACAACCGATTCGATGCCGGCTTGGTCGAGCCGGTAATGGGCGTAAAGATGAGACGGCGGGGCAATCAGCGCGTATTCGTCGCGGATGCCGTGGCGCACGAGCCGCGCTGGGCTTCCTGCTTCTGCAAGGACTTCGGCAACGGCTGCGCCCAGACCGCCGAGAATGTTGTGCTCCTCGATGGTCAGGATGACCTTCGAGCGTGCGGCAGCGGCGAGGATGGCGTCGTGGTCGAGCGGTTTGATCGTCGCCATGTCAATGACGCCGACGCTGCGGCCTTCGGCCCTCAGTTTTTGTGCGACCTGCACCGAGGGATGGACTGGCAGGCCGCAGGCGATGATCGTCAGTTCTTCGCCCTGCGCATGCTCAATCGCCTTGCCGAACACGAATTCGGTTTTGGCGTCGTACAGATCGGGCTCGCGCCCACGCCCTGTGCGGAAATAGATCGGTCGGTCATGATCGATCGAGGCACGGATTGCCGCTTCGAGCTGCGGGCCGTCAGCGGTCGAAACAACAGTCAGATCGGCGATCGAGCGCATCGTGCCGATGTCTTCGGTCGCATGATGGGAGGTGCCGTAGAACCCCATTGAAATACCAGTGTGATGGCCGATCAGACGCACGGGCAGAGCGCAATAAGCGACATCCATGCGGATCTGTTCGCAGGTCAACAGACCGAGGAAAGAGGCGAAGGTCGCGACATAGGGCATGGTACCTGTGGTAGCGATGCCTGCCGCAGCCGACACCATGTTCTGTTCAGAAATACCGAAGCTGAAATAGCGATCTGGGAAACGCGCGGCAAAGCGGTTGAGGCCGTTGGAATATTGCAGGTCAGCTGAGCCGGCGACAACGTCATGGCCCTCTTCTACGAGCGAGATCAGCCCGTTGGACAGGTGGTCCAGGCCGGGATTCTTCATGTTCAGTTCGCGATAATGCCAGGAATTGGGTGAATTTGGCCGCAGATTGGCAATGTTCATCTCAGATCACCTTGGAAAGAATTTCTTGACGGGCGGCGTCGGCGTCGGACGGATCGAGGTAGCCGAGATGCCAGCCCGGCTCGGTTTCCATGTAGGAAACCCCTTTGCCCTTGAGGGTGCGGGCGATGATGCAGCAGGGCTTGTCGCGAGAAGCATCGGACTTGACGCGGCGCAGCAGCGAGGTCAGCCCAGCGATGTCATGGCCGTCGGCGACATGCACTTCCCAGCCAAAGGCGCGCCATTTCTCATCCAGCGGTTCGATGCCCATGACGTCATCCACTGCGCCATCGAGCTGATAGCCATTACGGTCGATGATTGCGACGAGACGGGAGAGCTTGTGATGGGCGGCACCGATCGCGGCCTCCCAGACCTGGCCTTCCTGCATCTCGCCGTCGCCGAGCATGACGAACGTGGTAAAGTCGCGACCCTGACGGCGGCCGTTGAGCGCCATGCCCAGGCCGTTTGACAAGGCGTGGCCGATGGAGCCGGAAGAGAAATCGACGCCGGGTACCTTACGCATGTCGGGATGGTCGCCGAGTGGGTTGCCGAGGCGAGTATAGCCGTCAAGCACCTCGCTTGGGATGTAGCCAAGCTCCGCGAGAATGGGGAACAGGCCGACCGCTGCGTGGCCCTTACCCATCAGAAACCGGTCGCGATCTGGCCATTTCGGATCGGGCGACAACCGCATCACGTCATAATAGAGAGCGGCGAATATCTCGGCGGCTGAAAAAACCGAGGTGTAGTGCCCCACCTTGGCGATCTCGATTAGCCGGATTGTCTCCAACCGAATGTACTGCGCACGATCTCTCAGGCGAGCAATCTCGGCTTCCGTGGGGTGAAAATCGTTTCTCATCGGCTGCTTCACGCGCTCCTCCTCTGATTTGCCAAACGGCAGGCAACATTTCCTTGCGAGATCGCGATGTAACATGATATATGATATATGTCACGGGTAAAAATTGGAGGAGAACGTGAATCTTGCACTGACAAAGGCGGATGTGACCGCCATTCGCGACCGCATCACCATTCGGGGGCAGGCCTTTATCGACGGCCGTTTCAGCGATGCGGCCTCGGGGGAGACGTTCGACGACATCTCTCCGCGAGACGGAAAGGTGATTGCCCGCGTTGCCGCCTGCGACCGCGAGGATATAGATCGCGCCGTGCAGGCGGGACGTCGGGCTTTCGAGGCTGGCGTCTGGCGCGACCGCTCGCCGAAGGAGCGTAAAAAAGTGCTACAGCGCTTCGCTTTGCTGTTCGAAAAGCACATGGATGAGCTCGCCGTTCTAGAAACCCTCGATATGGGAAAGCCAGTTTCTGAAAGCCGCAATATCGACGTCAACGTCGTCCTTGATACCTTGCAATGGTATGCGGAATGTCCGGACAAGCTTTATGACGAGATCGCGCCGACGGGTCCTGGCCAATTGGCGATGATCACCCGTGAAGCGATTGGCGTCGTCGGCGCGGTGGTGCCGTGGAATTTCCCGATGTTGATGGCGACGTGGAAATTCGCGCCTGCGCTAGCCATGGGCAATTCGGTCGTGTTGAAACCCGCCGAACAGTCGCCTTTGACGGCGATTCGCCTTGCCGAATTGGCAACAGAAGCCGGCATTCCCGATGGTGTCTTCAACGTCGTACCCGGTTTTGGACCAACCGCAGGCAAGGCGCTAGGTATGCATATGGATGTCGATTGCCTGGCTTTTACCGGGTCGGGTGAGGTCGGAAAGATGTTCCTGCAATATGCCGGCCAGTCAAACATGAAGCGTGTCTTCCTCGAATGTGGCGGCAAGTCGCCGAACATCATTCTCGACGACGTGCCGGAATTGCGGGTTGCGGCGGAGCGTGCGGCGACGGCGATCTGCTTCAATCAGGGCGAAGTCTGCGTCGCCCCCTCTCGGTTGATCCTGTCGAAGCGAATTCAGGACCAATTCCTCGACATCGTCGTCGATACCGCCCGCTCAATCCGGCCGGGCGATCCGCTGGATCCGGCGACCAAACTCGGCGCACTGGTTGAGAGTAGCCATCGCGACCGCGTCGAAAGCTATATCGCGAAGGGCAAGGCGGAAGGCGCGCGGCTGGTATTGGGTGGAGACAGGCCGAACGACACGCCAAATGGATTTTACGTCAACCCCACCATCTTCGCCGATGTCCGCAACGATATGACCATTGCACGCGAGGAAATCTTTGGTCCTGTTCTTTCGACAATTACTGTGGAGGATGATGAAGAGGCCGTGCGTGTCGCCAACGATACTGCCTATGGTTTGGCTGCGGCCGTCTGGACCCGCGACCTGTCACGCGCCCACAAGATTGCGCGTAAGCTCCGCGCTGGCACCGTCTGGGTGAATTGCTACGATCACGGCGATGCCACAGTGCCGTTCGGCGGCTTTAAGCAATCGGGCAATGGACGCGACAAATCCCTCCACGCACTTGATAAATATACCGAACTAAAGACGACCTGGATCGAGCTTTGAAATCTTAGGAGGCGGCTTCGGCCGCCTCTTTCGCTTCCAGCCATTCAACCATGACGACGCCGACGCCGATATCGGCCTGGATGGCCCGCCGTGAGGCTTCCGGATCCCGGGCGGCGAGCGCGCGAAGCAGGTCGTAATGGCCATGATCGCCGCTCGACAGCACGCGTTTGGGCGTATTGAGATGATAGAGATGGATGAGCGGACCCATCTGCGCCCACATGCCTTCGATTGTCGCGTAAAGCATAGGCATCTGCGCGGTTTCGGCGAGTTTGAAGTGGAATTCGCGGTTCACGCGCGAGGCTTCCAGCGGATCGCTGGCTGCTGCCCGCGTGAAATCGGCCTGCATCGCTTCGAGCGCCGCGAGCCCGTTATCGGATATCTTTACCGCAGCCTGTGCCGCCGCTTCGCCCTCGAGATGATGTCGGATCAATTGAATCTCGCGTAGCTCTGACGGCGTCAGGCTGCGGACTTGGATTGAGGTCGCGGCCCGCATCTCCAACGCGCGTTCTGTAACAAGCCGGAAGATCGCCTCGCGGACCGGCGTGATCGACACGCCCAGCTGCTCCGCGAGGTTTGCAATGGTCAACCGTTCACCAGGCTCATAGCGGCCATCCATCAGGGATGCGCGAATGCTCGCGTATACTTGTTCGGATAGATTTCCCTTATTGATCTTCGGTAATTGGCTCATCAGACGATCCATAGCGTTTCATCGGTTGTCACATACAACTGTCATCACGACAATGTGCATCACGCGTTGGATGGCGCAAGAGGTGTCAGTCCGCGCACCATATCCGACGCCTTCTCGCCAATCATTATCGCAGTCGCGTTGGTATTGCCCGAAATGAGTGTCGGCATGATGGAGTTGTCCACAACACGCAGGTTGCGAAACCCATGCACCCTCAGTTCGGGATCAACCACCGCCATGTTGTCTCTGCCCATGCGGCAGGTGCCGACGGGATGATATACTGTCTTGCCCTTCGAACGGATATAGGCCCCGAGCGCCTGATCGTCGGCAATCGCCTCTCCGGGATAAGCTTCGGTTCTTTCGACATAGCTTGAAAGGGAAGGTTGATCCAGGATATCGCGAGCGAGTTTTAGCGCTTTTACGGATAGGCGCATATCTTCCGGCGCCGAGAGATAGCGTGGATCGACAATCGGATGCTCGGAAGGATTGGTTGATTTGAGGCGGATTTCGCCGCGGCTTTCGGGGCGTAGCACACAAGGGTTTATCGTCGCGCCGGCGCGTTTGACCCTCTCTTGATCGCTGTCCATGAAGACGATCGGCACGAAATGCATCTGCACGTTAGGCTCCGCCTCCATGTCATCGACATTGACGAAGGCGCAGGCTTCGGTGACGTTTGACATGACCGGGCCGGACTTGAAGAGGAAATATTGCAGGCCATTGCGGATGGAACGCAAGAAGCTGTCTTCTCCGTAGTAGCCATGCTTGCCGGTACAGAAGCGGATGGCGGGAAACTCAAGATGGTCCTGCAGGTTCTGGCCGACGCCCTCCAAGCGGTGGCGCAATGTAATGCCATGCCGGCGCAGCTCCGCCTCCGGACCAATGCCCGACAGCATAAGGAGTTTCGGCGTCTGAATGGCACCACCGGACAGGATGACTTCCTTGTCGGCGAGCGCCGTTTCGACCTTGCCATTGCGTACATATTCGACGCCGGTCGCGCGATCACCTTCGAAAAGAATACGGGTGACCAAGCAACCGGTGCGGATTTCGAGATTGCCGGTTTTCATAGCGGGTCGTAGATAGCCGACGGCTGCGCTGCAGCGGCGCCCGTTGCGAGTCGTTGTTTGGTTGAAACCAACCCCGCGCTGGCGCATGCCGTTGAAATCCGGGGTGAAGGGGATGCCGGCTTCCTGGGCGCTGCGCACGAAAGCACGGGTGAGGTCGGATATCTGGCGCAGATCCGAAACGCCGAGCGGGCCGCCGGTGCCGTGATAGCTGTCGGAGAGACGGTCATTATCTTCCGCCCGGCGGAAATAGGGCAACACCTCGCCATAGGACCAGCCATCAGCGCCAAGAGTTGTCCAGTCGTCGTAATCGCGGCGCTGGCCCCGAATGTAGATGGCAGCATTGACGGAGCCGCCGCCGCCGAGCACCGCTCCCTGCGGCATGACCGGCGCGCGGCCGTTCAACGCTTCCTGCTGCTCGGTTTTGTAGTGATAGAGAAGATCGCTGTCGAGCAGCTTAACGAAACCGGCAGGGATGTGAATAAGCGGATTACTGTCGCGCGGCCCGGCTTCGATCACCAAAACCTTCCCGGCATCACCCAGCACGAGCCGCCCCGCTAACGCGCTTCCCGCCGAGCCCCCGCCCACCACGATATAATCGAACATTCATGCCTCCCATAGCAAAGTATATCATATATCTTTATTTTGCGAGCCGGCTGCCGTCAACCGGGAAAGCAAAAACATAGGGGACGTTGTCTTAGTCTGTGAGCAGGTGCGCTTCTTCGCACAACCGGCCTTCAGGCTCTGATCAACATTAGGAGACCTCTGAGTATTGCGTTTGCGTGGGAGCGAAGATTTCGATGGTCTGCGGCGGAGAGCAATGCCTCATGGGAAGTAACGTTGGCGGTAAGGCAGATACATACCCGACGACGATTGATAATTTGACGCCAAAGCGCTGAAAAAAGAACAATACTTCTCATTGCGATATGATGGATGGGGTACCGTCGCAACGAAGTGCTGATTTGATGGCTCTGTTTCTTTGGCTTCTGCTAGAGAGACGGCCAACGCTTGTAGTTCCGTTTCCGTCTCGCAATTGTTAGTGTCGTTGGCAAGCTCGGAAAGTGCTTCGGCACCTTGATAATCGCCCATTTAAAACAGGCTAGCTTGCTCTTCCTTATTGTCATTGCTCGGTGTCAGGTCGATCAAGTCAGCGTCTGGCAATGGCTTCTGCATTTCTTTGGCTTCATCCCATGGTGCTCGCAACCATGTATCGATTTCTTCGGTCGTGCGGAGGATTACAGGCATTGCTTTGGGATGGACGGGCTTTACCACGGCGTTTGGCTCTGTGGTGAGGAAAGCAAAGATATCGACCTCAACCGGGCCTTCCTTCTTCTTTCGCACCCCTTTCCAAGTCGTCCAAATGCCAGCAAATGCAAAGAGCGGCTTATTCTCGCTGAGAGCGAACCAGTGCAGCGGCTTACGTTTTGTCTTTGGATCAGGTTCTTGCCCGTATTCTGAAAATGAGGTGGCTGGTACGACGCAGCGGCTTTCAACGCCTTGCCAGCGCCGCCAATGAGAGGAGGTGAGGTTGCGAATGTTCGTTACGCCGCTGTCAGCTTCGCCCTTAACGTACATAGGCGGCGTTGGCATTCCCCAACGAAGATGTGCCAGCTCGTGCTCACCATCTGCTAAATTTCGCAAGACCGGGGCTGGATAGTCTGGATAGACGTCTAATTGCGGATCAACGCGGTTCGTCACATCTCCGAACTTCGGAAACAGAAGGCGCATCGCCTCATGGGTGGTCGTAATGTTATAAAGATTGCACATACGCTCCTCCTGCTTGGGATAGGATAGAGGAGAATTTACCGACGTCCAGCTAACGCATCTTCGCCAAGCTGTCGGTGTTCATAACAGAACCAGAGCTGACCGTACTTTGTCTTGTAGCCGTAGCTTCCCCATGCCTTGCAGCGATCATCTTCACACCAGTGCTCAAACCTTGCAGCTGAACCTGCAATGCCGCTATCGGCTTTATATCCGGACATTTTTACCTCGGCATTTTAGCCACGCCAAACTGGCTTTCATTGAGTGATTTGCATTTTGTACAGCGAAGCCTTGGCTCTAGACTGACGATGACTGTCTGAGTGCCAAACTTACGCGAAATCTGCCGCATCTCGATTTGCCCATGATGTCCGCATCTGCAACAGAAACCATACAGCTCGTACCAAGAGGGAAGATCCTTAACACGAGCATCACGCGGAACTGCGGCTAGAGTGTTGGGCTTGCGCATCTTTCAAAGTACGTCTCCCACGGCTTCGACTTCTTATCGGATGGATCGTAGGGGACGCCTCCATACAAACTGATAAATTCTTCCTGGCCTTCTTTGGTCGGGAAATGTGCAACGTTAAACTCGTGAGATTCATGATGCTTTCGGGTCCAAAGACGATATCCGCCCAGTCGTTCTCGATCATTTAGCACAAGGATAAGATTTGCCCGATGCCACTCAGTTAAGTGCAAAGCGACCTGATGAGGGTAGGTGGCATTGATGCTGGTTATACTGAGCGCGCCACGTGAACGGGTCATTTTGAAAATACCGTGGGTTTCCAACCGCGTGAAAATCCGAGTGACATAGCAAGGCTGGCGTACTCGATTTCCTTAATAAGAAAGTCACGGTCTTTCAAAAGCGCCTCAATGGCAGCTCGGGTGTTTCCCTTGTGATATGCGAGCACCAACTCGATTTCATCATCGTAATTTTCAGCGACCGCATTCATGACACTCTCCGAAGTTGCTACTGTGCGAGATGTTCATGATATGTTCTATTTGTGGCATGAGTCAATGGGACAAGGAGTGGTGCTGACTGCAAAGCACGGCGAGAAAGAAACAATCGTCAATCAGAGAGTTTCTTGAATAGGCAATCGAGTTAGGAATAATTCCCAACAGAGGTACATTGAACTCGCCGCGCCGTCGCCTTGTAGTATCCGCTCAGCCGGATATTACCTTAACCTCCGTAAAATCTTCCAGACCCCATTTCCCGCCTTCACGGCCGTTGCCGGATTGTTTGTAACCGCCAAACGGACTGCCGGAACCGAGCGAAGAGCCGTTGATATGCACCATGCCGGCGCGAAGCTTTCGCGCGACACGTTTGGCGCGTTCAGCCGATCCGGTTTGAACATAAGCGGATAAACCGTAAGGGGTGTCATTCGAGATAGTGATGGCGTCCTCTTCGTCGGCAAACGGAATGATGACCAACACTGGACCAAATATCTCCTCGCGCGCAATTGTCATATCGTTCCGTACATCCACAAATACGGTCGGGCGGACGAAGTTGCCAGCGTTAAATCCTTTCGGATGACCGAGGCCACCTGCAACCAGACGTGGGCCCTCATCAATGCCTGCTTGGATCAGACCTTGAACTTTGTCAAAATGCGCTTTCGATGATAGCGGCCCGATATGATTTCCTTCAACGGCCGGATCACCGACCGGCATCTGATCGGCGATACGAGCAGCGAGTTGCACAACTTGATCGTAAACGGAATGCTCGACTAACAATCGGGTGGGGGCATTGCAGGACTGACCGGTATTGTTGAAGCATTCGGCAATGGCTCGTTCCACCGCGTTTTCTATTTCACTGTCGGCGAAAATCAAATTGGGTGATTTTCCTCCAAGCTCTAGTGACACACGCTTGACCGTATCTGCGGCGCCGCGTGCGACTGCTGCGCCCGCGCGGGTTGAGCCAGTGAAAGACATCATGTCAATGTCTGCGTGGCGCGACATAGCTTCACCCACGATCAAACCTTCGCCGTTGACAAGGTTGAAAACGCCTTTTGGAAGCTTTGCTTCATGGAGAATATCGGCAAAGAGCATCGCTGACATGGGAGCTATTTCAGAGGGCTTCAAAACTACCGTACATCCAACTGCGATCGCTGGAATAACTTTTAAAGCGATCTGGTTCATCGGCCAATTCCACGGGGTAATTAGACCGCAAACGCCGATTGGTTCGTGCACGATGACCTCGCCGGAATTATCTTTTCGTTTTTCTTCAAAATCGAAGTTTTCCAGCGCTTCGATGAAAGCGTTGATATGATACAAACCTGCAGCGGCCTGTTGATCGCGGGCCATGGTGATCGGAGCGCCCATTTCCAGCGAAATTGTTTTGGCCATATCGTCTAGACGTGCTTCGTATATCTCTGCGATTTTGCGTAGGAAGCGGATGCGCTCCACAACTGACGTTTCGCTCCAGGAAGAGAATGCCGCACGTGCGGCAGCAACTGCTCGATTAACATCCTGAGCTGCGCCCGATGAAATGGTCGCATAAGGTTGTTCGTTGGCAGGATTGACGACAGCAATGGTATTGCAACCAAAAGGTTTGACCCAAGCGCCGTCGATATAAAAGTCAGTCTTTACGTCAAAATTGTTGTTCTGGTCGGATTGGAGCACGATATTTCCTCTCTGTCGATTGTTGCGGGTCTATTTGCTGTCTGAAAAGGGGACGGCAATTGTAGGTTGGTAAGTGCTTGTTTCGCCGGGGCAGGTTTGGCGTAGATCTACGGGTCAACGTCAGAAAAGCTGTCGTTTTAGTATCCGAGAAACTGCACCGGTTGCTTATTGGGGAAGTTGCGGATGGCGTTCCTGAAATCCTGCGTATAAGTGGCTTCCATAAAGGCTGCCTTTTCTGCCTCAAGTTGCGCTGCCAACGAAAGATCGGCGGCGAGCAGTTGCTTGAAGAGCCCAAAGGCTCGTGTTGGGCCAGAGGCAAATTTTTGTATCAGGACAGAAAGCTGTTCTTCGTAACAGCTATCCTCAATCACGTCGTTGACGATCCCAATTTCACTGGCCTGACTGGCATTGAGTTTGCCACCCTTGAGCATCAGGGCCAAAGCAGCGCGCGGCCCCAGCTTCCGCCGAAGATGCCAGGTACCGCCGCAATCGGGCACGGTCGCCAGTCGATCATAAGCGAGAGTGAACTCCGCTGATTGACTGCAGATGGCATAGTCCGCCGCCAGGACCATGCTCAATCCTGCCCCAGCTGCGGGGCCGTGGACTGCAGCAATGACAGGCACTGGCAATTTTTGCAGGATTAACAACGCCGGGTGCATGTGTCGCAAAATACGCTGTAAGACTAAATCGGCCCGATCAGCGTCAGCTGCAAAAGCGGCGAGGTCTCCACCAGCCATAAAGGCTCTACCTGCTCCTTTGAGCACGACACAACGAATGCTCTTATCCAACACTATTGCTTGCATGGCCTGATGAAAGGCTGCTGCCATGGTTTCGTCGATAGCGTTATATTTTTCAGGACGGTTGAATGTAATGGTACAGATACCGGTTTTGTTATTCAGGTCGACAAGGATCGGGTTCGTCATTTGTTGGTCCTTTGATACAATTCTGCAGATGCGGTTGCGGATCGATGCGGCCTGGTTTGATGGTCAGCGTGACGCTGCCCAGAATAATGAGCGTGCCGAGAATGGCGTTGAGACTCGGATGAACTCCCCAAAACAGCCAAGTGGCTGTGATCGACCAGATCAGGCCCGAATAACCGAAGGGGGCGAGAAGGGCAGGTGACGTCATGCGGTAGGCTATGGCGCTTAAGCCTATGCCTAGGCTGGAGAATGCCGCCGCAGCACCAAACTGGGCAAGGTGCGGGACTTGTACTACGCGCCAATGCTCAATCGCGAATGGGGCGATAAACAACGCTGAAAAGAATGCACCAAAAAATGAAATGGTCCACAGATTATCTTCGGATGGGATCAAACGCGAACTGATGGCATTGATAGCGTAAAACACGCTCGATGTTCCGACCAATGCGATGGCGTAATTGAAGCTGGATGCCCGTGGATTGATTGCCACAATGACGCCGAGAAAACAGAAACAGACCGACAGCCATGAGCGAATGCTGACATTTTCTTTGAGCAAAAAACGGGTCATCGCGGTAATAATGACGGGCGTCATAAAGAGAATGACTGTAGCTTCGGCGACTGTCAGCGTTTTGAGCGAAGCGATGTATAAATAGGCGGCGATTAAGCCAAAAGCTCCCCGCAACGCATGAAGCCCAATTCTGGCCGACCATATCTTTCTTCGCCCGGATGTCCGCACATGAAACAGATAAAGAATTGGCAGGGCCATCAGGCTGCGGATCAGAATAATCGATGACACATCGTAGTCGGCGATGAGAAACTTGGTAGTCGTATCGTTCAGGGTGAACGCCAGGCTGCTTACGCAAACAAGAGCGGCGCCGAGGAAGCGCAGTGGGATCATGCGGCCCCCTCCAAGTCGCCTGCGATCTGAAAATACTCACAAGGACTTTCCTCACAGTTGGGAAGCGCTATTGCGTTCGGTACATCAAGCATGCCGACACGCCTTGGCCGCGACAGGTTGCCGCTCTGAAGACCCTGCCCGAACTGTCAGATCTGAAGTCAGCGCGATAAGATTCGGGGTTCTTGCGCGCTGCTCCAGGAGTGGGAAATTCGATGGTATCGAGTTGTGACTTACACTACGCCATTGATATGTCGTGATCTTTCGCGGTTTCATGATGTCCCCCCTCCAATTGACCCTCTTAATGGGGCTTAGACGAAAATCATTGTGTTATTTCTGCATGTTAATAAAAAGTTGGACGTTCAGCAAATTTTTTGTTTGACTTCATCTGCCGCGAATTTCAGTATCTAATCATCAGGTTTGATTGCAGCAGGGAGTGGGGCGTGAAGACCCGAGTAACCGAGCTATTGAAGACTAACTACCCGATCATTCAAGGTGGAATGCAATGGGTAGGTCGCGCCGAACTTGCATCAGCTGTATCGAATGCGGGTGGCCTTGGAATCTTGACAGCACTGACGCAACCTAGTCCCAAAGCGCTAGGCGAAGAGATCGCTCGCTGCCGGCAAATGACAGATAAACCATTTGGGGTCAATCTCACGATTCTCCCCACGACGGCGCCCCCACCTTATGAAGAATATCTTGATGCGGCGCTGCAGTCGGGTGTCAAGGTAATCGAAACCGCGGGACGCAGTCCGAAAGAGTTCATCGAGAAAATTAAGGCTGCTGGTGCGGTTGTCGTTCACAAGTGCACGGCTGTACGTCATGCGCTGTCAGCGGAACGGGCTGGTGTCGACGCCATTTCCATCGATGGATTTGAAGCGGCGGGGCACCCGGGTGAGGATGATGTTGGTGGTCTGGTCCTTTTTGCTGCTGCAGCGGCGCAGGTAAAAATTCCATTGATCGCTTCGGGGGGCATCGGCACCGGAGAAGGTATGGCGGCAGCTTTCATGCTCGGCGCCGAGGGCGTGAACATGGGTACGCGCTTTTGTGCCACCAAAGAGGCCCCCATTCATGAGAATATCAAACAGGCGCTGGTCAATGCCGGTGAACGCGATACCAATTTGATCTTTCGAACTTTCAGAAACACCGGGCGTGTTTTGAAGAATGCGGTTTCAGATGAGGTGGTCGCAATCGAAGGTCGGCCGGGCGGTGCGGAGTTTACAGACGTTCGACCGCTGGTTTCCGGAGACCGAGGTCGAAACGCGCTGACAACCGGGGAACTGGACAGTGGCTTGGTCTGGGCAAGTCAGACGCTTGGGTTGATCAAGGATATTCCCAGCTGTCAGGAGCTTATCGAGCGCATTGTCACCGATTGCCGCCTCGCCATGACAAGGGGGCTACACGCATTTTCCAACTGACTTTTGTCAGCGGAATGCCGAATAAGGTGCTTTGGAGGAAGTACCTTTGCCGGTTGTTGCATGCAAAAAGACACGGCTATTGAGCCGCATAGGGAGGAGGAACAATGAAAAAGACATTCATACTGGGTGCAGTGCTTGCCATGGCGGCCAGTTCGGCTGTGGCTGAAGAAAAGGTCAGTTATGCGTCCTATGGCGGCGCCTATCAGGAAGGCGTACGAAAAGCCATTCTTGATCACTTGCCCAAAGATCATGGGATGACTGTTGTCGATTATGTTCTGGCTGGCGGCATTCGCGATATACGCACGAAGGTACGCGCAAATGCGGTCGATATTGATGTGGCCGAACTCTATGGCGGTCTGTGTGATCTGGCCGGTAAAGAAGAGCTTCTGGTTCCACTCGACTATTCAAAACTTCCCAATGCCGCCGGAATTCCGGAACACCTGCGCTCAAAATATTGGGTAGGGTTCACGGCTTACACTTCAGTCCTTGCCTATAATAAAAACGTTTATGGTGACAAAGGACCGCAAAACTGGACCGACTTCTTTGACACGGATAAGTTCCCCGGCAGTCGCGCTATCTCAGGCAATTCGCCAGCAACAAATATGGAAATTGCCCTGATGGCCGATGGCGTGGCCAAGGACAAGATCTATCCCATTGATATGGAGAGGGCGATGGCCAAATGGTCTGCGCTGAAACCGAATATCAGTGTTCAGTGGGCCACCGGCGCACAGGCGACCCAACTCGCAACGTCCGAAGAGGTCGATATGTTATCGATCTGGGCCGCACGTATAGATGCTGCCATCAAGGAAGGCGCCCCATATACCTATAAGCTTGATGACGCGGTGATGGATGTGGAATGTCTTGTCATTCCCAAAAACTCCCCAAATCCGGAAGGTGCAATGCGCCTGATCAACCATCTGCTCGATCCAAAATATCAGGCAAACCTGCCAAATTATATCGCCTATGGGCCGATGAACCAGGATGCCTTCAAACAAGGGCTTGTACCAGCCGATAAAGCGGCGAGCATTGTCACGAGCACTGAGAATCTCAAGAAGCAGCTCATCACCAACATGCCGTACTGGGCCGAAAATCACGAAAAGGCTCAGACCATGTGGGACAAGACAATGATGCAATAGTCAGTTCAGGAGGGTTGGAGGCTTCGGCCGCCAACCCGGGAATTTTCTTCATGAAGCCCAAGATTACAATCTGTAGCGGACAATGCTGCGGTGTCCTGTTGTGCGCTGATGGAAAGCAGAGATGAAACACTCCTCGACGACGGCTTTGCCGGTTACGATCCAAGCACTGTCCAAACATTACGGCACGGTCCGGGCGGTTGACGACGTATCGCTGGCGATTAAAGCCGGTGAATTTCTCACATTGCTCGGGCCTTCCGGGTCAGGAAAAACAAGCCTTCTGATGATGATTGCGGGCTTTTCCAGGCCGACGGATGGTTCGATCAAGATTGGCACACAGGAAATCGTGCATCTTCCACCCCATAAGCGCAATATTGGCATGGTTTTTCAAAACTATGCCTTATTCCCGCATATGTCGGTATTCGAGAATATCGCCTATCCGCTGCGTTTGCGAAAAATTGGACGTGCTGAAATCGAGGAACGGGTCAAGAAAGTACTCGATCTGGTGCAACTTGGTGGCTATGGCGAGCGTAAGATCACTGAATTGTCTGGCGGTCAGCGCCAGCGTATAGCGCTTGCGCGCGCTATTGTGTTCGAACCGCGCATTCTGCTTATGGATGAACCCTTGTCGGCGCTTGATAAGCAACTGCGGGAAACGATGCAAATCGAAATCCGCAAACTGCATGACCGTTTGGACATGACGACCATTTCCGTCACGCATGATCAGCGTGAAGCGCTTACAATGTCGGACCGGATTGCCGTGTTTTCGAAGGGCAAACTGGCTCAGATCGCGTCGCCGACCGATCTTTATGAACGCCCGCAAAGCCGCTTCGTGGCTGAATTCATTGGTGAAACCAGTTTTCTGCCACTCCGCCATACAAAGGCAGGTGTCAGTTATGGCGATCAGAGCGTGAACTTGCCTGATGATGTTGGCGAACTGCACGACGACATGTTGCTGAGCATGCGCCCCGAGCGCTTGCGTTTCGTGACAGATGAAGCGGCCGCGCGGGCATCGGGAGCAAACCTGTTTTCGGGTCAGGTCGTCACGGCCATCTACCAAGGTGAATGCTTGCTTTTCGAGGTCATGCTGGATGGTGGCCATAAGGTATTCACGCGGATTGCCAACCGCTCGGAAAATCTGCGGGCAGTACCAAAGGTTGGGGAATGCGTGGCGCTGCGTTTGGAGCGGGCGGACGCGCGGCTTGTGCGGGCGGAGGCTTGACGATGACAAAAGTTGTTGTCTCCTTTCCCGTTGCAGACCCCGAGCCGGTGACGAAAGCCGAACTCGATGCAAATCGCCGCGCGTTGCACCGCGAACAAAAATACGAAAGTTGGTCGATGGTGCGCCTCACCATTCCAGCGCTCGGTATTGTTGGCATCTTGATGGTGGCCCCGCTGTTGTGGTTGCTGTCGATGTCTTTTGTTGACGTCAATGGAGAATATGGTCTTGGCAATTTCCGACTGTTCTTTTCGGAACCTGTCTACATCGAGATGTTTCTCAATACTTTCAAGATTGCACTCATCGTCACCGTCATCTGTCTGTTGCTCGGCTATCCGGTTGCCTATCTGATGTCGATCTTGTCTCCCAAATGGGCAGGACTACTGATGTTGGCAGTGTTGGTGCCATTCTGGACTTCGGGTCTGGTACGCACATTTTCATGGTTGATCATTTTGCAGCGCAACGGCGTGGTCAACAAGTCATTGCAAGGCCTCGGATTGATCAATCAGCCGCTGGCATTGGTAAACAACACCACCGGTGTGGTCATCGGTATGGTCCATATCATGATCCCGTTTCTGGTGTTGCCGCTTTATGCATCGATGAAGGCCATCGACGCCAATCTCATGCGCGCTGCCGCCAATGTAGGGTCGTCACCGTCGCACGCGTTCCTGCGTATATTCCTTCCTCTTTCCATGCCCGGATTGGTCGCTGGCGCCATAATGGTATTCGTCATGTGCTTAGGCTTTTACATCACGCCCGCACTGCTGGGCGGAGGCAAGGTGAAGATGATTGCGCAGCGAATTGAGGAGATGATTTCGCTTTATCCGACATGGGGTCCTGCGGCCGCTCTTGCGGTGTTGCTTCTGGCAATGACGGCTCTTTGCTTGTGGATCAGTTTGGTGCTGGTACGCCGGCTGTCGTCGGATCGATAGGTGGTATGATGGAAGCTCACGTTTCTCACCGTGCACGTCTTTGGCTCTACATTCTCGTCGGACTAGTGCTGTTTTTCCTGATCGTTCCGACCCTTATCGTCATTCCGGTCTCGTTTAGTTCAACGACATCACTGGTTTTCCCACCAGCAGGTTGGTCTACACGTTGGTATGCTTCATTTTTCAGTCAGGAAAAGTGGATCAACTCGCTCTGGGTATCGCTGCGGGTCGCATTTGGAACCATGATCGTTGCCACTGTTACCGGCGTTGCGGCATCCTATGCCCTTAATCAGGGACGCATCGCCGTTCAGGGCTTACTGAAGACAGTGCTGGTTGCGCCGCTTGCAGTGCCTTCAATTCTAATCGCCGTTGGGATTTTCTTTGTCTATGCAAAAATAGGCATGCTGCTGAACACCATTTGGGGCATGATCCTCGGCCATTCCGTGGTTGCGATGCCGTTTGTAATCCTGACCATGCTGGCGGGTTTCAGCAGCTATGACTCATCGCAGGAAATGGTGGCACGCAGTCTTGGTGCTAATCGGCTTAAAGCCTTTCTCACTGTGACTTTGCCTCAGCTCAAGCTTTCAGTCGCAACCTCGATGCTGCTGTCATTCCTGATCTCTTTCGACGAATTGATTATTTCGCTGATGGTGGCATCAGGACCAATGTCGACATTGCCGCGCGTTACGTTCTCCACGCTGCGCGATGATCTCGATCCTACGTTGGCGGCAGTTTCAACACTTATGCTGATTGTCACATCGCTCCCGCCGCTTCTGCTCCACATTTATAGCCAACGGGCAGCGAGGAACGGTGGTTGATATGATTGCAGAACTCAACATTGAAATGGATGGTTTTGTCCACCTTGAGAGATACGGATCCGTACTTGAGATCCGTATGGTCAAGCCAAAGGTCAACGCGATCTGCCGCAGTCTAAGCCGCAATCTGGAGAAGGCCGCGCTCTTTTTGCAAGATGATCCCGATCTGCGCGTCGGCATTTTGTCGAGTGGTTCAGAGCGCGCATTTTCAGCAGGCTACGACTTCAAGGAAGGAACGGACCAGAACAGTGATGCGAGCACGGAAGGCGCAAAGCAGGGCGGCTTTGGCGGCATCACAACGCTGTGGTCGCTCAGAAAACCGTTGATCGCTGCTATCAACGCCCCGGCCATTGGCGGAGGTCTCGAAATATCGTTGGCTTGCGATATTCTTCTGATGGCGGATGATGCATTTATCCAGTTGCCCGAGCTTGAGCGAGGACTGTTGCCTGATGGCGGGGGACTGCAACGCCTGCCGCGCCGTATTCCGTATTATGTGGCAACCGCAATGATTTGGACCGGCGAACGCATGAGCGCACAAGAAGCGCAGCGTTGGGGTTTGGTTTACCGCACCTCGTCACGAGAAAATCTTATGCCGATGGCATTAGAAATAGCCCAGAAAATTGCGGCGTCTGCACCGCTGGCACAACAGGCGTTGAAAGAAGCGTTGCGTGCCGTGGATGGCATGTCAGACCGCGACGCCATGCAATTGCGAGCTAGCAGTAATCCGGAATTGTCCACCTTTGCTGCCATGCTGTCCTCGGAGGATATGATCGAAGGCCAAAAAGCCTTCCTCGAAAAACGACCACCGCGCTGGCGCGGACGCTGAACCAATAACTGAATGACAATTGAGACTGCCCAATCCTTGTGGTTGGGCAGAAAGGGAGAGCTATGTACAAATTTCTGGAAATTGAACGTCATGACGCGGTGGGCGTTATTGCGCTCAACCGGCCGGAGGCACGAAATGCACTCGGTATGGGGATCACCATCGAGCTGCGCAAGGCACTAAAGGAAGCGGCGGCTGATCAAACTCTCCGTACCCTCATTCTGGCTGGACGCGGTGGCGCTTTTTCAGCCGGCGCAGACGTGAAGGAATGGGCGGCGGGCAGAACGGATTGGCCGGACATGAACTGGGTGGAGGAGTCGCTGCGACTGGTCCAACAGGTCCATGAAATGCCCAAACCCGTTATCGCAATGATCGACGGTGCAGCCGTTGGTGCCGGTCTTGATATGGCTTTGGCATGCGACTTCCGCTACGCATCCGAAAAAGCCAAGTTCATCTGTTCCTACACCAATGTCGGCTACAACCCCGACTGTGGCGGAACCTGGTTGATGCCGCGCGTGATCGGTCTTGAGGCGGCTAAGCGTTTTGCCTACACGGGCGAATTATGGACTGCGCAGGTCGCTCTTCAAAATCGCCTCGTGAGCCATGTCAGCAGTTCGGACAATCTGTGGAAAGACACGCTGGCCTTCGCCCAGCAACTGGCAAGCGGGCCCACTGTCGCCATCGCGCAGACCAAGAAATTGCTGAACAGCGCTCATACGCGCAGCCTTTCCGATCAACAGCTCGAAGAAGTAGCGGCGGGCAAGATCTGCGGACAGACGCAAGATCATAAAGAAGGCCTGGCTGCTGCCAATGAACGCCGTGCACCGAATTTCATCGGCGCGTAAAGGGGGAACACATGGATTTTGCATTAAGTTTCGAACAACAGGCGCTGGTCGATTCATTGGAAGAGTTCTGCAAGCGGGAACTTTATCCACACGAGAATCTCGTCGAGGAACTACGCTACGTTCCTGAGGAAATCAAACAGGAAATTCAGCAAAAATCGATCCAGGCGGGCTTTGCCGGTATGAACCTGCCGGAGGAATGGGGCGGCCCGGGTTTAGACAAGCAGACCAAGATGCAGGCTGAGCGTGTGCTTGGTAAATCGAGTGCCGCGCTCACCATGTGCATGAACCGTGGTGTTACGGGCATCCTCTTCAAATGCAAGGGCGACCAGATTGAAAAATATCTCAAGCCAGCCATCCGTGGCGAACGTAAGGATGCCTTCGCGCTCACGGAACCCGGCGCTGGCTCGGACGCTCGCGGCATCACGACCAAGGCCGTGCGCGATGGGGATCACTGGGTCATCAACGGTGTTAAACAGTTTATCTCTCACGCCGATATCGCAGATTTCATCGTTCTCATTGCCGTATCCGGCGTCGATGAAACGCCGCGCGGGCCACGCAAGCGTTTTACGGCGTTTCTCCTCGACAAAACCTTGCCGGGACTGCGTGTCGAGCCGATGAAGTCGATCGTCACCCGTGGCTATAATCCAACCATGGTCTATCTCGAAGATGTTCGCGTTCATAGCGATGATATTCTCGGTGAAGAGGGCAAGGGCTTCGATACTGCCAATGAGTGGCTCTATGATGGCCGGGTTGCTTTGGCCGCCCA
Source organism: Brucella sp. NBRC 12950 (assembly GCF_030268145.1). NCBI lineage: Bacteria > Pseudomonadati > Pseudomonadota > Alphaproteobacteria > Hyphomicrobiales > Brucellaceae > Brucella > Brucella sp. NBRC 12950. Next base: position 7,390 of record NZ_BSQC01000009.1, on the reverse strand, counting down.
TTGTGTCGGTCGTTCTGAACGCATCTTCGAAATGACCAAGGAATGGGCCGGAACCCGCAAGGCATTTGGCAAAACAATTGGTGAATTCCAGGGGGTGGGTTTCAAGGTTGCCAATATGGCGGTTGATATAAAGCTCGGTGATCTTATGGTGAAAGAAGCTGCGTGGAAAATTGAGAATCAGACGATGAACCGCACTGAAGCGTCTATGGTGAATTACTGGTGCTCGGAAATGGTGTTCCGGGTCGCAGATGATGCCGTGCAAATCTTTGGTGGCATGGGCGTCATGGAAGAATTCCCCATTCAGCGGTTCTGGCGAGATGCGCGTATCGAACGTATCTGGGAAGGTACCTCTGAGGTCCATCAGGATATTATCGCAAAGGATCTGTTGAGACCGTATCAATAATAGTGTCGCCGTTAGTCATCGGCCTTCGAGAAGGTAAAGAATGCGGAAAGCTGTCAAAAAGAGGCAAACCAACGAAATCAGACGGCAGGATCTGATCCTTGCGACGCTGAATTCAATAGTCAAACACGGTTATTTGAATTCGACGATCAATACGATCAGTGAGGAATCTGGTTTTTCGCGTGGATTGATCAACCACTATTTTGAGAGCAAGGAAGATTTGCTCACTGCAGCACATCGCTATTACCTTCAAAACGGGGACGATTATTACCGGCACCTTGTATCATCGGTGAAGACCGGGAATTTCGATACGCTATACTTCGTTGCCTGTGGGCCATTTTTCCATGGACGCGGATATCAACAGGTTCATATTCACTACAACAGTGCTGCCTGGATCGTTCCAGAGATCATGGCACTACACCGCGAACTATGGGGCAAGTACCGTGCGTTTCTCGGACGTCGGCTTGCTAAGGTCGCGGGAGAGAAGAATATGGAAATTGATGTTCGCCTGGCGGCCATCGCTCTCACGCAATTGGCGGACGGGCTATGGCACGGCTGGGTCATGGAAGAAGCCTATTCGGCCGAGGATTGCTGTATCATCATCCGCAAATGGCTGTGTGATCTGTTTGGCGAAAATCCAGAAGATCATCCACTGCTGCCAGATTTTGATGTAGAGAATTTCCCAACGTCTGCACCTCTTACCAGTCATTCTGGAATGAGCGCTGCCACAGAGGATTGAGCCCACTGGGCTGGCAGTGCCTTAGGTTTAAGAGGCAGAAAAATATGCTACACGTGTCTACGAGCGTGGAGGAGGGCCGCATCAGCCCTACGCTGCGAGAGAATTTTGCCCGTCTTCTGGCGCCTCGCACGATGGCCTTCATTGGAGGTGGCCAGGTCGAGGCAACATTGAAAACTCTGCGCCAGCAGGATTATGCCGGTGAAGTCTATGTGGTGAATCCCCGACGCAACGAAATTGCCGGATACAAATGCCTTCCGTCAATCGCTGATCTTCCGGTTTCGCCCGATGCGGTATTCCTGGCTGTCAATGCCGATGCCACCATCACTGCGTTGCACGAACTATCGGCTATGAAAGCCGGTGGCGTTGTTTGTTATGCTTCTGGCTTCTCCGAAATTGGAGCGGCTGGTTTTGAGCGTAACTTAGCTTTTGTCGAAGCTGCTGGCGAAATGGCTGTAGTCGGTCCGAACTGTTACGGTCTCGTCAACTACGTCAATCATGGCACTATCTGGCCAGCGCTGTATCCGAAGCTAAAAAGCAGTCGTGGTGCCGCGGTGATTTCCCAAAGCGGCAACGTAACCGGACACCTGGTCTCCAATGGGCGTTCGGTCCCTTATTCCTATCTCATCAGCGCAGGCAACCAAGCGGTTCTTGGCTTTGAGGACTATATTGATTATCTCATCGATGACCCGAATGTCACATGTCTGGGCCTTTTTATGGAGGGCATACGCGATGTTGCTGCGTTTTCGCAAGCGGCCTTGCGTGCGAGAGCCAAGCGCATCCCGGTCATTGTCTGCAGGTCCGGGCGCTCAGAACTGGGCGCGGTGATGGCTGCCAGCCATACGAGTGCGTTGGCCGGGCAGAATGAATACTATGAAGCATTGTTCGCGCGGCTCGGTGTGATCGAGACCGCTACGGTCCCACAATTCCTTGAAATGATGAAGCTTGCTTCGATTGCCGCGCCGCTTGAGGGCGAGCGCATCACGGTGTTCTCAAGTTCGGGCGGCGATAATGGTTTGGCCGCCGATTATTGTTCCTTTGCCGGCTTGCAGCTGCCCCAGCCGAGCCAGCAGCAAAAAGAGGTCATCAAGCCAACACTGCCTGACTTCGGCCATGTGTCCAACCCGCTGGATTTCACCGCAGGCTATTGGGGCAGTGAAGAACTGCTGACACCCATGTTCACCACGATGCTCAACGGTGGATACGATGCCGCCATGCTCGTGATCGATTATCCGCCGGTCGGATCGCCCTACAAGGATAAATCGGCGCATCAGGCTATGGACAGGGCCCTGGCTGCTGCCGGCAAGACTGCTGGCAAGCCTGTATTCCACGCATCGGTCAATACGGAAAGCATGCCACCTGAAGATGCCGAAGCGTTAATCGCGCAAGGGATCGTGCCTTTGAATGGTCTGCACGATGCCGCGCAGGTCGTTGCAAAATGGGCGAACTACTGCAAAATGGTTGGGCGCGACAATTGGCAAGGCGATAATGCTTCGACACCTAAAGTGCCGTTCGCGCTCAGCGCTTTGCCCTTAAACGGCACGACAGTGAACGAAGCGGAATCAAAGCGTAGATTAAGCTCATATGGGTTGAATGTACCGAAAGGTGAGATAATAACCCTCGAGAAAATTCGCGACTTGCCGGAAACCTGCGCGGGCCCAATGGTGCTTAAGGTGCTCCACGACCAGCTTGCCCATAAGACAGAAGTTGGCGGCGTTGTACTCAACATTCGTGGCCGAACCGACGCAATTGCCGCAGCGGAGCGTATGGTTGCATCGGTTAAAAGACACGATGCTTCAATCGAGCTTACTACATTTCTGATGGAGCCGATGCAGGCCGCCCCGCTCGCTGAACTGATCGTCGGCGTCAAAAGAGACCCGCTTTTCGGATTGGTTCTTGTTATCGGTGCAGGCGGTATTCTGGTGGAGCTGTTGAAAGACGCCACGCCACTGCTGTTGCCAGTCAGTCGTGCAGACGTTGGATCTGCATTGCGTGGGTTGAAAAGTTTTGCGCTCCTCGACGGTTTCCGCGGCCAGCCAAAGGTAAATCTGGAACCAGTGATCGATGCCATAATGGCGATTGCCGCTTATGCGGGTGATCACCAGAACAATTTACTCGAACTCGACGTCAATCCATTAATGCTGGGAACCGACAGTGTCGTCGCTGTAGACGCCCTCATCATTGAGCATCGCTAGAATACTGGCCGCTGTCTCGGCTGGCGCCCATATTCACTCAAGACCGAGAGGAAAACATTATGAACAAAACGCATATCACTGGCGCGGAAGCGCTCGTCCATAGTCTTGTTGCCGCGAAGGTAGACACCTGCTTTGCCAATCCAGGCACGAGTGAAATGCATTTTGTTGCCGCGCTTGATCGGATCCCTGGCATTCGTTGCGTGTTGGGTTTGCAGGAGAATGTGGTGACCGGTATGGCTGATGGCTATTTCCGGGTTGCGCAGCGACCTGCGGTAACATTGCTGCATTGCGGTCCCGGTTATGCCAACGGCATTGCCAATATTCACAATGCCCGTCGTGCTGGCAGCGGTATGCTCAATATTGTTGGCGATCATGCAACGGATCATGTTGCCCATGACAGTCCGTTGACTGCGGATGTGGAAGCGCTGGTAGGTGGCAGTTCTGAGTGGCACCGCTTCGGTACAAAGCCGGCATCAATCGGGGCCGATGCCATGACGGGTCTGAAAGAGGCAGCTTTTGGTTATGGTCAAATTGCTTCGCTGGTCTTACCCGCAGACGTGTCATGGAGCGAAGGTGGCGAAACGGCGGAGATTGAGAGTGTGCAAGGGCCACTTCCAGTTGATCCTGCGGTCGTAGCGCAAGTTGCCGAAGCATTGAAATCTGGACGCAAGGCTGTCATCATCCTCGGTAATCCGGCTGTGGTCAAAGAGTTGCATCCTTTGCTCAAGGGCATTGCTGAGCAAAGCGGTGCTGAGCTTATGGGAAGTTCAACCATTTCCAATATGCCAAAGGGTAAAGGGCGGCTGGTGTTGCCGGTCGTGCCTTATGTGGTAACGGAAGCGCTACAGTGTCTTGATCCTTATGATCTGGTCGTGCTGGTCAATTGTCCGCCGCCAGTCGGCTTCTTCCGCTATCCGGGTCTGCCGAGCCTGCTCCATCGAGCCGATGCTGAGGTGGTGACTTTGACGACCGCTCACCAGGACGCGAAGGGCGCGTTGACTGCTTTGGCCTCAGCCCTCGGTGCTCTTGAAAGCGACATTGCCATTCACAATGGCGAGATCGAGATGCCGGCGGATGGCCCGATAACGCCGGATTCTCTGGCACAAATTGTGGCTCGCCAGATTCCGGAGAACAGTCTCATCGTCAATGAGGCGCTTACGTCGGGAGGCGGTTTTGCTGCGGTCATGCCATTGGCCGCACCCTGTGACTGGCTGACTGTGACAGGAGGCGCAATCGGAGGAGGTATTCCACTGGCAACTGGTGCTGCCATTGGAGCGGAAGCGGTTGGCGACAAGGGACGACGGGTGGTCGCTCTACAGGCCGACGGTTCCGCGGCCTATACCGTCCAGGCACTTTGGACGCAGGCTCGCGAAAACTTGCCGATCACTACATTGCTGCTCGACAATCGCTCCTATGCCATTCTACTCGGAGAATATGCCAAGGTTGGTGCCGAACCCGGCCCGACGGCGCTCGACATGATGAGTTTGGTTCGGCCGGAAATTGACTGGGTTTCGATTGCGCAGGGGTTTGGTGTCGAAGCGGTTCAAGTGCGCAGCAATGGGGAACTCAATCTGGCTCTCGCTGAAGCCTTGGTCAAGGATGGGCCGGTGCTCATCGATGTTCGATTGGACTGAGATGACACCATGCACAATCTGATAGCGAAAGACGCGAGTGCCGAGGCAACCGGAATAAAGAAAGTCGGGATTATCGGAGCCGGCGCAATGGGTGGAGGTATTGCCGCCCAGTTTGCTGATGCTGGAATCTGCGTTGAACTTCTGGATATATCCAGCGGTGAGAACCGTGTCGAACCGGCGGAAGTTGGAATTTCACGCCAGCTTCGTCTGGGTGGTTTCACAGCGCCCGACGCTGCGGCACGAGTGCGCCCGGGCAATATTGACGATCATCTTGAACGGTTGCAGGACGTGGACTGGGTCATCGAGGCGGTCGTGGAAAAACTCGATATTAAACGCGCGCTGTTCCAGAAATTGGCTCCTTACCTGAAGCCGTCGGCAATACTGTCTTCGAATACATCAACCATTCCGCGGTATGAGCTGATTGCTGGTATGGAAAGCGGCCTTGTGCGCCGTTTTGCCATAACGCATTTTTTCAACCCGCCGCGACTAATGCCGCTTCTAGAGGTTGTTGCCGACGATCAGGCTGATCCAAAACTGCGCGAACGATTGAATAATGCGGCCAGAATATTGCTTGGTAAGACACTCATCGATTGCAACGACACGCCGGGATTCGTCGCTAATCGTATCGGGTGTTTCTGGATCGCGGTCTCGGTCTCAGAAGCGTGCCGATTTGGGTTGGACATCGAAACTGCTGATGCTGTGCAGTCAGTACTTGGTGTTCCCAAGACAGGGGTTTTCGGTCTTCTGGATCTGATCGGTATAGATCTCGTTCCGACCATTTGGGGCGGGCTGATGCGCGCGCTCCCGGCGGATGATGGATTGCAGGCGTATAATCTCCTGGGCAATCCGCTTATTGGCGAGTTACTGGCAAAAGGATTGCTTGGGCGTAAGACGGGCGGCGGCTTCTACCGCAAGACGGCCGATGGGCAGTTTGAAGTGTTTGACACTGACACCTTGCTATATCGTACCAAACGCGCGGTGCAATTACCTACTGAACTGAAGGAACTGCTTAATGAACAAGGTCCCGTTGGGAATTATGCGCGTAGTGTTTTGCGCAATCTCATAACGTACTGCGAGACTCATGTGACCGCGATTGCCCCGGATGCGGCTGCGGTCGATACCGCCATGCAACTTGGTTATTCCTGGCGCGAAGGGCCTTTCGCGCTCGCAGGCAAGACCGCAGAAATCATCGATCGTTAATGTGATTACCCCATTCCGCAGCCGGGCCAAAGTGAGATGTATGCATTGATTGGGAACTCTCAGTTGGACGTGATTGCATCTGGCTTCGGTTAGAACCGGCCAGCAAAAACTCAAAGGAGTAAGCAATGAAAGTGCTTGTCGCAGTAAAACGGGTTGTAGATTACAACGTAAAGATCCGTGTTAAGGGAGATGGTTCGGGCGTTGAGCTTGCAAACGTCAAGATGTCGATGAACCCTTTTGACGAGATCGCGGTTGAAGAAGCGATCCGTTTGAAGGAAGCAGTCAAGGTCACGGAAATCGTCGTGGTTTCGGTCGGTCCGGCACAGGCGCAGGAAACATTGCGCACCGCACTTGCCATGGGTGCTGACCGTGCAATCCTGGTGAAGACTGACGAAACCGTCGAGCCGCTTGGTGTTGCCAAGGTTCTGAAGGGCGTGGTCGATGCTGAACAGCCAGACCTCGTGTTCCTCGGCAAGCAGGCGATTGACGACGACAGCAACCAGACCGGCCAGATGCTTTCGGCACTGCTCAACTGGAGCCAGGCAACATTTGCCTCGAAGGTGGAGCTTGCTGACGGTTCGGCCAAGGTAACGCGCGAAGTCGATGGTGGTCTTCAGACCATTGATGTGAAGCTTCCAGCCATCGTGACTGTTGATCTTCGTTTGAACCAGCCGCGCTATGCATCGCTGCCAAACATCATGAAGGCCAAGAAGAAGCCGCTTGATGAGAAGTCGCCTGCTGATTTCGGTGCTGACATTGCGCCGCGTCTCAAGGTTCTGAAAACTGAAGAACCGGGTGGCCGCAAGGCTGGCGTGAAGGTTGGTTCGGTTTCCGAGCTGGTTGAGAAGCTTAAAGCCGACGGCGTATTGTAAGAGATCGGAAGGGACAAACACATGGCTATTCTTCTTATTGCCGAACATGACAATGCAAGCCTTTCCGATCAGACTGCAAAGGCTCTGACTGCTGCTGCCCAGATTGGTGGCGATGTCGATATTCTGGTTGCTGGCAAGGGCGCGAAAGCAGCCGCCGATGCTGCTGCCAAGCTTTCTGGCGTTCGCAAGGTTCTGTTGGCTGAAAGCGATGCGCTGGAAAACCGTCTGGCCGAGCCACTGGCTGCAGCCATCGTTGAACTCGCAGGAAACTACGACACGATCATTGCACCAGCCACCACTTCAGCCAAGAACGTGCTGCCACGCGTTGCAGCACTTCTTGATGTGATGCAGCT